>NZ_JBHTZD010000023.1:36521-138632 GCF_042790455.1 Streptomyces sp. NPDC056734 | reverse complement strand
GGACGGGGACCGGGCGTTGGTCGGCTTAACCCGCCGCCAGGGTTATCCGTAAGGGGCGCGGCTCCTGGCCTGGAGCCGCGCCCTTTCCCTGTGCCCGTATGCCGCCCTACGACGGATTCGCGCCCCGGTGCTCGGCCACGATGCCGAACCGGCGGTGCTCGGGCGCCGCCGAGGCGACCTCGCGCACCGCCGAGACCGAACCGACGACCTGCTCCTCGGCAGGCTCGCCGAGGTCGCCGAGTTCACCGAGATCGCCGATTCCGTCGAGTTCATCGAGTCGTTGCAGGTCGGCCGCGGAGACCAGGGCGACGAGAGGCTTGCCGTGCCGCGTCACCACCACGCGCTCACCGCCGTAGACCACGCGGTTGATCAGTTCGGCTAGCTCGGCGCGGGCTTGCGTCACCGGAATCTCGTAGGCCATGCCCCCCAGTTTACGGAGCGGGGCTCGCGGACGGCGGGTCGGCGGAACAAGCATCGACGAGCTAACGTACGTCCTGTACATTTTTTACAGAGAGCCCCGCCCTGCGCGAGGAGGCGCCCGTCATGCACCGCCCATCCGCCCGACATGTCCTGCCCGAGTTCACCGAGCGCACCGGCTACGGTCACAAGACGCTCGATCCCTACGCGAAGCTCCTGGAGGAGCGGATCGTCTTCCTGGGCACACCCGTGGACGACATCGCGGCCAACGATGTGATGGCGCAGTTCATGCATCTCGAACACCAGGACCCGGACCGTGACATCTCGCTGTATCTCAATTCGCCCGGCGGTGCCTTCAGTTCGATGACCGCGATCTACGACACCATCCAGTACGTGCGCTGCGACGTGGAGACGATCTGTCTGGGGCAGGCCGGTTCCATGGCGGCGGTGCTGCTGGCGGCCGGCACGCCGGGCAAGCGGCTGACGCTGCCCGGCGCCCGGATGACGATCCGTCAGCCGTCGCTGCCCGAGCCGGTCGAGGGACGGACCAGCGATCTGGCGATCCAGGCGGCGGAACTGGCGCGGGTGCGCACCCGGCTGGAGGAGATGCTCGTACGGCACACCGGGCGGCCGCGGGACCGGGTGAGCGCGGACATGGAGCGGGATCTGGTGCTCACGGCGCCCGAGGCGCTGGAGTACGGGCTGGTGGACCGGATCGTCGGCAGCCGCCGGACGTCGGGGACGGGGTGAGCCGGGGATGCTGCCTCCCGAGTATCCGCCGCTGCCCGCGCTGACCCGCGCGGAGGGCGAGTTGATCGACCGTTATCTGGACGCGGTCGATCTGCTGGGCCGGATCAATCCGGCACGGCCCGGCGACACGTATCGCGCGCTGCGGGCCGCGCAGGCGCTGGTGACGAAGGCGGCCGAGCTGCGTGACGCGCTCGCGCTGATGCACCACCGGGGCGAGTCGGAGCTGTCCTCGCCCACGCTCGCGCGGGCGCTGCGCGTGCTGGACGGTGAGCGCCGCACCGCGCGGGTCTCGCTGCCCCCGCGCTCCGACAGTTGAGGCGTCGACAGACGCGTGCGCGGATTCGTCCGGCTACTCGGAACGACGGACTCCGGTGTCAAACGGACCAAATGGCTTACGTCCATTCGGCGTATCAGATGGTCATTTTGCCGAACCGGCACGCTCGCCCAACGCGCCCCCGACGGGGCGGAAGCGAGGGCTCCGGTGCTGGTCCGGGGCTCGCGCGCACCTTGACACGCGTTCGCACACCAGGTTGTCCACCCGAACGGATGAGTGGTGAGTAACGCCACAAATCCCCGATTCTATTGGGTTTTTAGGTCACGTGTAGGTGAAGATCCCTGACTGACGACAAGACCCCGCCACCGCGGCGGGGCGGTCCGGGCGGACGCCGAATCCTGCCGCCGCCCGGATGCCCGGTCGACAGGAGTGGATCGGCAGGAGTGGAGGACCCAGGCACGACGGGTCGCCGGAGCGCAGTTCGGCTTCGAGCGGTCCTTGGGGTGAAGCCGTCTTCGGGCGGCCGGGCTACTTCGCCAGCCCGAATCCGACAGGTCATCCTTCACAGGCGGCTGACGAAGGGTTGCGCATGACCGCGCTCAATCGTGTCCCGTCGCTCATGGCACGGGCCGGTACGGCCTCGGCACTGACGCTCGCCGCCGTCGGTGGCTCTGTCATGGTTCCGGGGTTCGCCTCGGAGGCATCGGCCGCCACACACGCGACCAAGGCACTCCAGGTCGCCGCTTCGAAGAAGGGCTCGCCCTACAAGTGGGGAGCCACCGGCCCCAACCGCTTCGACTGCTCAGGGCTGACGCTGTACGCGTTCAACAAGGCCGGCAAGAAGCTGCCCCGTACGGCCGCCCAGCAGTACAACAAGACCAAACACATCTCGGCCGGCAGCCGCAAGGCCGGTGACCTGGTGTTCTTCCACTCCGGCTCCTACATCTACCACGTCGGCATCTACGCCGGTAAGGGCAAGATCTGGCACTCCCCGAAGTCCGGGGACGTGGTCCGGCTCCAGAAGATCTGGACCAAGAGCGTCTGGTACGGCCGCGTGAAGTGACGCCCGCTCCGCGGGGCCGCCTCCTCTGCGGCACCGGGCCCCCTCGGGCGCGGTGCCGGGGGGCGGCCTGGGCGGGGCGGGCTGGCCGAGGGTGCGGTGGCGCCGTGCGGCGGGCCTTGCTGCTGAGGCTGCGGTGACGCCGTGCGGCGGGCTTGCTGGCCGAGGGTGCGGTGACGCCGTGCGGTGGGCTTGCTGGCCGAGGGTGCGCTGACGCCGTACGGCGGGCTTACTGGCCGAGGGTGCTGGGGCGCCGGGGGCGGTCCGGGTCGGCTGAGGGTGCCGTGATGCCGTGCGGCGGGCCTTGCTGGCTGGGGTGCGGTGGCGCCGTGCGGCGGGCCTTGCTGGCTGGGTTCGCTGACGCCAGGGGCGGCCCGGGGGCGGCTGAAGGTGCCGTGATGCCGTGTGCCGTGCCGGGGGTGTGGGTCGCGGTGACGGTGTGGGCTTGCCTGCGGCGCGGTGCGTCGGCGGGGTGTGGCTGCCCTGCCGGGGTGCGGTCTCGCCAACGGGGTGAGTGCGCCTAGGGTCTGAGGCTGCCTCAGGGGCACGAGGTGCACCTCGATGCCCTGAGCGCTGATCGGGTGTGGCTGCCCGGACGGTGTGGCGA
Organism: Streptomyces sp. NPDC056734; assembly: GCF_042790455.1. NCBI lineage: Bacteria > Bacillati > Actinomycetota > Actinomycetes > Kitasatosporales > Streptomycetaceae > Streptomyces > Streptomyces sp. NPDC056734. The sequence goes on along the minus strand of NZ_JBHTZD010000023.1, from coordinate 135,524 downwards.
TGGCCACGAGGTTCGCTGCCGGGTGGGCTGAGGCCACCTCAGCAGGGTCCGGCAGCCGCGACGGCGGCAACCGAGTGAAGCGACCCCGGCGGGGTGGTGAGGGCGTCTCTGACGCGCCGTCACTGCCCGGGGGTCGTCCCCGACCCCGCGCGGGGCGTCGGCGGCCGGCGGCGTGTGACGGCGCCTCACCGAGCCGCCGACGGGCGCGCGGGGGCAACCGGCCGTGCCCGAGCCGCCGATGGGCACGGGGGCAATCGCCCGGGTCGACCTCGCTTGAGAGCGAAGGCAGCAACACGGCTCGCCCCGTGGGCGCGGACCAGCAACCCGGCGGAACGAATCCGGCCCGGGGCAGCGCCACGCCGTACTGGCATGACGGGCCCGCGGCCGCTGGCACCAGGGCCCGGCCCAGGGGCGCGGACCAGCAACCCAGCGGAACGGCCCCGACGCGGGGCGGCGCCACACCGTACGCGCATGACAGGCACGCTCGGGCCATCTACGGGCCCGCACCGCCGGCACCACGGCCCGCCCCGAGGGCGCAGACCAGCAACCCCGCCGACCGACCTCGGCCCGGGGCGGCTCTACGCCGTACGCGTATGACAGGCACCCTCGGGCCATCTACAGGACCGCACAGCTGGCACCACGGCCCGGCCCGAGGGGCGCGGAACAGCAACCCGGCGGAACGAACCCGGCCCGAGGCGGCCCCACACCGTACGCGCATGACGGGCCCGCACACGGCTCCGGCCCCGCAGAAGCCGCCAGCGGCGTAGCCCGTCACGCCGGGTGGACCTGGCGGTCCGTCGACGGGTGTCGGACGGGCAACGGCCCGGGCGTGACCGGCCTCGCCCCGTATCATCGCAGCGCCGCTCAGGCGGGCAGGCGCCCTGGCGGCACTGCCCAGGGCCGAGCGCCCCGGCAAGGGCGACGCCCGCGTTCGCCGAGCGCAACGGAGGCAACACGCCGGATCGGCCGCTGGCCTCAGGCGACACCGTGCACCTCCAGCCACGCCCCCTCGGCTCATCCGCCCCGCACGGGCCACGCGGCGCCCAGCGACACGCCCGTACGGGCTTGGCCGCGCCCCGCACCTGGTTTCCCGGGCGGGCAGCGCACGGGCGCTCCGACGGCTCGCCCTGGCCGCTGCGAGGGGTCCCGGGTCGTGGCGCGCTCCCGCCGGTTCCGGACCCCACCGCGCCCCTGCCACCCACATCCCCGCCAACCGTCCACCCCACCGATCCGCACCCTTGCCGACCGGCTCGGCCCTCGTCCCTGCCAGCCACTCCACCCACATTCCCGCGTACTGCCACCGCCACCTCCCGCCGAAACGTTTCCTGACCGTCCGGCGGCCCGAAAACAGTCGTCCTTCAGCGAGCCTCGGACTCCCCGCGAAACGTTCCCTCCGGTTGGCCTTGTGCCGTGGTGACCGGGCGGGGCGGGAAGGGCCAGGGGAGTTCGATGGCGACCGTCTTGCCGCCTTCCGGGGTGGGGCGGACTCTGAGTTTGCCGCCGGATTCGGCGGCCAGCCAGCGGATGATGACCAGACCGCGGCCGTTGTCCTGCTGGACCGCGGCGGGGAGGCGCTTGGGGAAACGGGGGTGACTGTCCGTCACACCGATGCGGAGCAGCTCGTCGCGCTCCAGTTTCAGGTCCACCGTGAAGGTGGGTGACTGCCCGAACGTGTGTTGCACGGCGTTGGTGGCGAGTTCGGAGACGATGAGCCGGACGCTGTCCGCGAGGTCGCTGTCCGGTGGCAGCCCCCATTCGGCCAGGGTGTCGACCGCATACCCTCGGGCCCCGGAGACCGAGGCGGGATCGCTCGGCAGAGTGACGGACGCTTCCAGAAGATCTGCCATGGCGACATCGTCCCTTTCCCACGGGACCGCAGTCCGACACGAAGCGGATGGTTCGAGTACGGTCCCGGACTGGTGCTACATCGCCAGCCTGCCACTAGCGCGCCGGTCTAGGCGGCGATCCACCAGGATATGCATATATCTGTCGCTCAATGCGGTGAACTCTGCGACGGCAGAGCGTATTTGGGCGACCCGGAAGGAGTAAGGAGTACCCCATGCAGCACGGTCCCGCGGTGCGCCGCCGGAAACTCGGCGCAGAACTGCGTTCCCTGCGCACCCGCGTGGGGCTCACCAGCGGTGAGGCGGCCGGTCTGGTCGGCTGGCACCAGTCGAAGGTCAGCCGGATCGAGACCGGCGCCAGCGGGGTGAAACCGGCCGATGTGCGGTTGCTCCTGGACGCGTACGGCGTGCAGGACCCCGACCTGCGGGAACTGCTGGTGGTGCTCGCCGGTTCGGAGGAGAGCGGGCGGCATCACTGGTGGCACGCCTACCGGGGTGTGCTGCCGCCGACGTACCGCGATTTCATCAGTCTGGAGTCACAGGCGACCGCCATGCGCACACTGGAGACCTCGGTGATCCCGGGGCTGCTCCAGACCCGGGAGTACGCCCGCGCGGTGACCCGGGCGGCCGTCGAGGGACAGGACGACCAGCGGCTGGACGCGCTGGTGGAAGTGCGCCTGGCCAGGCAGGACGTCCTGCACGGAAGGCCGCCGCTGGAGCTGAACGCCGTACTGGACGAAGCCGTGCTGCGGCGGGAGGTGGGCGGGCCCGGGGTGATGGCGCGGCAGCTCGCGCGGCTCGCGGAGGCGGCGCGACTGCCCCAGGTACGGCTCCAGGTGCTGCCGTTCTCGGCCGGTGCACATGTCGGCGTCACAGGCCCTTTCGTTATTTTCTCATTTTCGCGCACTTCTGATCTGGATGTAGTCGTTCTCGACCACTTGACTAGTAGCCTCTATCTGGAGCGGAAAGAAGACCTAACGGCCTACAGCGAGGCATTCAACACCCTTCGGAGGCACGCCCTTTCACCCGAGGACTCGTTGGATCGCATCGCCGGTATAGCCGGGATAAGTGACGGCTCATATGGCGCATAGGGAGGCACCATGACCGCACTGCCTCGACACGTACTGTCCAGTGACCGACTGCACGGCGTGCGGTGGCTGCGCAGCAGCTACAGCACCGGCGCGAACAACTGCGTCGAGACGGCCCGGCCGCCCCGCGGCCGCTGGGCCGGACTGCTCGCCGTGCGCGACTCCAAGGATCCGGCCGGACCCGCGCTGCTCTTCTCCCCCGAGAGCTGGGCGGGCTTCACGGCCGCGTTCCGCTGATCACGGCGGCACCAGCACCACCAGCACGTGATCTACCGCACCTCCGCTCCCGGGCGGCGCCCGGCCGTGGTCCGCCGACTCAGGGCCGCGTCTCGCCGATGACCCGGACGGCGTGCTCCACCTGTTCCCCGGAGAGGTCCGCGCGGGCTGTCAGCCGCAGCCGTGAGACCCCGTCGGGCACGGACGGCGGGCGGAAACAGCCCACGGCCAGCCCGGCGGCACGGCAGTCGGCCGCCCACCGCACGGCCCCCTCCGGGGACGGCGCCCGTACGGACACGACCGCCGCGTCGGGCCGTACCGCCGCCAGTCCCAGTGCCGTCAGCCGCGCGTGCAGTTCCGCCGCCACGGCTCGCGCCCGCGCCGCCCGCCCGGGCTCGCGGCCGAGCAGCCGCAGGGCCGCGAGCGCCGCGCCCGCCGCCGCCGGGGCAAGGCCGGTGTCGAAGATGAAGGTCCGGGCGGCGTTGACGAGGTGGTCGATGACCGGGGCCGGTCCGAGGACGACGCCGCCCTGACTGCCCAGCGACTTCGACAGCGTGGCCGTGACGACCACGTCCGGCGCGCCCGCGAGGCCCGTCGCGTGGGCCGCGCCCCGCCCGCCCTCGCCCAGCACGCCCAGCCCGTGCGCGTCGTCCACCACCAGCCCCGCCCCGCGCTCCCGGCACGCCTCGGCGAGGCCGGCGAGCGGCGCCGCGTCGCCGTCGACCGAGAACACCGTGTCGGAGACCACGACGGCGGGCCCCGCATGGGTCCGCAGCGCCTTGGCCACCGCGTCCGGATCGGCGTGCGGGACCACCTGGGTGGTGCCGCGCGCCAGCCGGCAGCCGTCGATGAGGGAGGCGTGATTGCCCGCGTCGGACACGATCAGCGTGCCGTGCGGGGCCAGCGCGGTGACGGCGGCCAGATTGGCCGCGTACCCGGAGGAGAAGACGAGGGCCGCCTCGAAGCCGCAGAAGGCGGCCAGTTCGCGCTCCAGGTCGGCGTGCAGGGCGGTGCTGCCGGTCACCAGACGGGAACCGGTCGCGCCCGCGCCCCACGTACGGGCGGCGCCGGCCGCGCCCTCGACGACCTCCGGATGCCGTGCCAGCCCCAGATAGTCGTTGCTCGCCAGGTCCAGGAGCGGCGAGTCGGCGGGACGCGGACGCAGGGTCCGCACGAGCCCGGCCCGGCGGCGCAGCAGCGCCTGCTCGTCGATCCAGCCGAACGCCATGGGCCCTCCGGGATCTGCACGGGTAGACACCCGGGTATCCACCCGGGTATCCACCCGGGTGTCTACGCGGGTGTCTACGCGGGTGTCTGCACGGGATTTTGTAGGCAGTGAACAGACCCTAGCCGTACCATCAGCCGCCCACTGTGTGGCAATACCCACACGTCCAACGCGTCCCTTTGTACGAACTCTCCTTGGCCGGGAGTGCCTCCGTAGGCCAGGATCGGGCCTCATGGACCTGCTGAACACGCTGGTGGACAAGGGGCTGCGGCGCGAGCTGCCGACCCGCGAGGAGGCGCTGGCCGTTCTCGCCGGCTCCGACGACGACGTGCTCGATGTGGTGGCCGCGGCCGGGAAGGTGCGCCGGCACTGGTTCGGGCGGCGGGTGAAACTCAACTATCTCGTCAATCTCAAGTCCGGCCTGTGCCCCGAGGACTGCTCCTACTGCTCCCAGCGGCTCGGCTCCACGGCCGGGATCCTGAAGTACACCTGGCTGAAGCCCGACGAGGCGTCCGCCGCGGCCGCCGCGGGGCTGGCGGGCGGCGCCAAGCGGGTGTGTCTGGTGGCGAGCGGGCGCGGTCCGACGGACCGGGACGTGGACCGGGTCTCGCGGACCATCAAGGCCATCAAGGACGAGCACGAGGACGTCGAGGTGTGCGCCTGTCTGGGGCTGCTCTCCGACGGCCAGGCCGAACGGCTGCGCGAGGCGGGCGCCGACGCCTACAACCACAACCTGAACACCTCCGAGGCGACCTACGCCGACATCACGACCACCCACACGTACGCCGACCGGGTGGACACCGTGCGCAAGGCGCACGCGGCCGGGCTGTCGGCCTGCTCGGGGCTGATCGCGGGCATGGGCGAGTCGGACGCGGAGCTGGTCGACGTCGTCTTCTCGCTGCGCGCCCTGGACCCGGACTCGGTGCCGGTGAACTTCCTGATCCCGGTCGAGGGCACGCCGCTCGACAAGGAGTGGAACCTGACCCCGCAGCGGTGTCTGCGGATCCTGGCGATGGTGCGGTTCGTCTGCCCGGACATCGAGGTGCGGATCGCGGGCGGGCGCGAGGTCCATCTGCGTACGTTGCAGCCGCTCGCCCTGCACCTGGCCAACTCGATCTTCCTCGGCGACTACCTCACCACCGAGGGCCAGGCGGGCCACGCCGACCTGGAGATGATCGCCGACGCCGGGTTCGAGGTGGAGGGCGCGGACCAGGTGACGCTGCCGGAGCATCGGGTGGCCGGCGGGGGTGGTGGCTGCGGGTCGCAGGGGGGTGGTGGCTGCGGGTCTCACGAGGGTGCCGGGTGCGGGTCGTCGCACGAAGGTGCCGGGTGCGGGTCGGAGGCGGGCGGCGGGGGCGTGTGCGGGTCGCACGGGAGTGCCGCGCCGGTCGGGGCGCAGGCTCAGCCCGGTGAGGTCCGTACGGACCTGGTCGCCGTGCGCCGCCGAGGCGCGGGGACGGATCTCGCGCCCAATGCGTGAGCCGACGGTGCCGGAGGCGGCCATTGCTGGGGTGGCTATGGCCGGGGTGAGCACGGCCGAGGAGACCGGTTCCGGGCTGACCGTCGCCGAGCTGCTGGAGTGGGACCGGCGGCATGTGTGGCATCCGTACGGGCCCATGCCGGGCCTGGTCGAGCCGCTGGTCGTGGCGTCGGCCAGCGGGGTGCGGCTGCGGCTCGCGGACGGCTCGGGCGAGCTGGTCGACGGCATGTCGTCGTGGTGGTCGGCGATCCACGGCTACAACCACCCGGTCCTGAACGAGGCCGCGCGCGACCAGCTGGACCGGATGAGCCATGTGATGTTCGGCGGGCTCACCCACGAGCCCGCCGTACGCCTCGCGAAACTCCTCGTCGACATCACGCCGGACGGTCTGGAGCATGTGTTCCTCGCGGACTCCGGGTCGGTGTCGGTGGAGGTCGCGGTCAAGATGTGCCTCCAGTACTGGCGCTCGCTCGGCCGTCCGGAGAAGCAGCGCCTGCTGACCTGGCGCGGCGGCTACCACGGCGACACCTGGAACCCGATGTCGGTGTGCGATCCCGAGGGCGGGATGCACGAGCTGTGGAACGGCGTGCTGCCCCGTCAGGTGTTCGCGGACGCACCGCCCGCCGAGTACGACGAGGAGTACGCCGGGCACCTGCGCGAGACGATCGAGCGGCACGCGCGCGAGGTGGCCGCGGTGATCGTGGAGCCGGTGGTGCAGGGCGCGGGCGGGATGCGCTTCCACTCCCCCGCGTATCTGCGGGTGCTGCGCGAGGCGTGCGACGCGCATGACGTGCTGCTGGTGTTCGACGAGATCGCCACCGGGTTCGGCCGTACGGGCGCGCTGTTCGCGGCGGAGCACGCGGCGGTGACGCCGGATGTGATGTGCGTGGGCAAGGCGCTGACCGGCGGCTATCTGACGATGGCGGCGACGCTGTGCACCGCGCGGGTGGCCGACGGGATCTCGCGGGGCGAGGTACCGGTACTGGCCCACGGGCCGACGTTCATGGGCAATCCGCTGGCTGCGGCCGTCGCCTGCGCCTCGATCGAACTGCTGATCGGACAGGACTGGCGGGCGGAGGTCAAGCGGATCGAGGCGGGACTGCGCGAGGCGCTGGCCCCGGCGGCCGGACTGCCGGGGGTGACCGATGTACGGGTCCTCGGGGCGATCGGGGTGGTCCAGCTCGACCGCCCGGTGGACATGCGGGCGGCCACCGCGGCGGCCGTGCGCGAGGGGGTGTGGCTGCGGCCGTTCCGCGATCTGCTCTACACCATGCCGCCGTACGTCACCGGTGACGCGGACCTGGCACGGATCGGCCGCGCGGTGTGCGCGGCGGCACGGGAGGGCTGAGATGGCCGTACTGGTGATCACGGGCACCGGCACGGAGGTCGGCAAGACGGTCGCGACCGCCGCGATCGCCGCCACCGCGCGTGCCGCGGGCCGGTCGGTGGCCGTCCTGAAGGCCGCGCAGACGGGCGTACGGCCGGACGAGCGGGGGGATGTGCAGGAGATCGTCCGGCTGGCCGGTGCCGTGACGGCCGCCGAACTCGCCCGGTACCCCGATCCGCTGGCGCCCGCGACGGCCGCGCGGCGGGCCGGGCGGACGCCGGTGCATCCGGCCGACATCGCCGAGGCCGCCGCCAAGCTGGCCACCGAGCACGATCTGGTGCTGGTCGAGGGCGCGGGCGGGCTGCTGGTCCGTTTCGACCCGGCGGGCGGCACCCTCGCCGACGCCGCCGAACTGCTGGCCGCGCCGGTCGTCGTCGTGGCCTCCGCGGGGCTCGGCACCCTCAACACCACGGAGCTGACGTCCCGCGAGCTGCGCTCCCGGGGCCTCGCCCCGCTCGGCGTCGTCATCGGCAGCTGGCCCGCCGCTCCCGACCTCGCGTCCCGCTGCAACCTGGCCGACCTGCCGGAGGCGGCGGGTGCGCCGCTGCTGGGCGCGTTGCCTTCGGGGGCCGGGGCGTTCGCGCCGTCCGTCTTCCGGGCCGCGGCGCCGTTGTGGCTCGCGCCGCGGCTGGAGGGGGTGTGGGACGCGGAGGCGTTTCGGGTGCGGGAGGCTCCGCCGGGGTAGCGGGAGGGGGGTGCGCTTGTCGTCCGGGTGCGGGTCGTCCTGGGCTGGTCGCGCAGTTCCCCGCGCCCCTTGGGGGTGGGGGTTGCCGGCGTGGTTCGGGCGCCGTGGCTGTCGACCCGTTTGGGGCAGGGGGTGCGCGGAGCGGGTGCTTGGGGACAATCGCAGTAAGGTCCGCGCGGTTGAGGAGGTCCCATGGCGCTACGGTCCGCGAGGGCGCGCGGGAGGTCGGGCGAGCTCGTGCATCATCCGGTGTTCGCCCGTTACTACGCCCGGATCAGTGTGAGTGCCGAGACCCGGATGGGCATGGCCGGGGTACGGGACCGGCTGCTCGCCGGGCTGGCGGGGCGGGTGCTGGAGGTGGGCGCCGGGAACGGGCTCAACTTCCGGCACTATCCGCGCACGGTGTCCGAGGTCGTCGCCATCGAACCCGAACGGGTGCTGCGCCGGCTGGCGGTGGATGCCGCGCTGCGGGCCGGCGTGCCCGTCGATGTGGTGCCGGGTACGGCGGAGGCGCTGCCGGTCAAGAGCGAGGGTTTCGACGCGGTGGTGCTGTCGCTGGTGCTGTGCAGCGTGCGGGACGTGCCGCGCGCCCTGCGTGAGGTGCGCCGCGTGCTGCGGCCCGGCGGTGAGGTGCGGTTCTTCGAGCACGGGGTCGGCGGCGGCTCGGTGATGCGTTCGGCGCAGCGCGCACTGGACAGCACACTGTGGCCCCGGCTGAACGGCGGCTGCCATCTCTCCCGCGACCCGGTGAGCGCCCTGCGCGCGGCCGGCTTCGACCTGGGTCCGTACCGGCGGGTGCTGCTGCCGGAGAAGGGGCCGGTGCTGCCGGCCTCGTACTGCTCGCTGGGCACCGCCTGGCGACCGCTGTCCGACCGGCGGGCGTCACACGGCTGACCATCGGGTGGGCCGGTCACAGGCTCCACTGGCGCAGCTCGTGCGCGATCTCGTGCACGGACGCCTCTCCGCTCTTGACCAGCCGGGCCAGGTCGCGCACCTGGACGGGCGAGGTGACGACCTTGAGGCCGCTGGCGACGAGGTAGGCGTAGGCGACGGCGGAGGCGAACAGGGCGTTGTTGCGCTCCAGCGCGGGGACGTGGATCAGCTGCTGGAGCAGGGCGGCGGCGCGCGCGTGCGGGGTGTCGTAGACGGGGACGTCGAAGATCTCGGCCTGGTGGCGCGCGACGGCGGCGACCAGCGCGCCCCAGTCGCTGACCTGGGCATCGCCGGGTGTCTTCTGTTCGGCGAGCATCAGCAGCCAGGCGAGGTCGATCCTGAGGTTGCTCAACGGATCAGCGGCGACCTTCGTCGGTACGGCGGGTGCGGCGGGTGGTGTCGTGTCCCTCGCCGTCCGTCCCGAACTCCTCAGCGAACACGGACTCGTACTGCTTCATGAAATCGGCGGCGGCCTCCACGAAGGTGTGGCCGGCCTCTCCGGTGTCCTGCATGACCAGCTCCTCGATGTACCGGTTCACGCTCATCCCGCGAGCCTGGGCGCGTTCCCGCGCGGCACGTGCGGTGTCCTCGTCCACCCGGACGTTCAGCTGGGTCTTCGCCATAGGTTGAAGCTAGCGTCTATGTGCTAGCGGGTGCAAGGGGGCGGGGTGGTGGAGGGGTCGGGGTCGGGGTCGGGGTCGGGTGGAGTGTGCCCCCTGCATGCGTCCTGCGGGGCCCACCCGTGGGTGGAGGGGCGGTCGGGACCTGGGAGGGATACCGGGTGCGGCCGGGGTCACCTTAGGCTCGAACGTGGCGAGGGAGCCGTGCGCACGGAGACGTCCGTGGTCCAGCCACCGGCCACCAGCCACCGAGCCCCGCACCCGCCCCGCATCCGCATCCAAGCCCACGTCCACGTCCACGCCCACGTCCACGTCCACGTCCAAGCCCTCGACCGACAAGGAGAGTTGATGCCCCGACCGTTCCGCTTCGGTGTCAATCTGATGGTTCCGGCGCCCGCCGGCGAGTGGCGGGCCAAGTGCCGGCGGGCCGAGGAACTCGGTTACGACGTGATCCTCGTCCCGGACCATCTGGGCATGGTCGCCCCGTTCCCGGCGCTGGTCGCGACGGCGGAGGCGACCGAGCGCCCCCGGCTCGGCACCTTCGTGCTGAACGCCGGTTTCTGGAACCCGGCCCTGCTGGCCCGCGAGGTGGCCACGACGGACGCGCTGACCGGCGGCCGGCTGGAGCTGGGCCTGGGCACCGGGTACGTCCAGGCGGAGCACGACAGAGCGGGACTGCCGTACGGCTCCCCGGGCGCGCGGGTGGACCAGCTGCGCCGGACCGTCGAGGAGCTGGAGCGGCTGCTGGGGGACGCGGAGCATGTCCCCCGGCCCGCACAGCGTCCCCGCGTGCCGCTGCTGATCGGGGGCAACGGCGATCGCATGCTGCGGCTGACCGCCGAGCACGCGGACATCGCGGCGTTCACGGGAGCGCGGCTCACGCCCGGGAGCACGACCGGGGAGCTGGTGCCGGTCACGGCGGCGGGGCTGGACGAGCGCGTGGCGCGGTATCGGCGGCTGGCGGCGGGGCGCGAGACGGCGGCCGAGCTGAATCTGCTGATCCAGCTGGTGGTGATCACCGAGGACCGCGCGGGCGCCCTCGCCCCGCTGCTGGCGCGGCGCCCGGACATCACCCTGGCGGCGGCGCTGGAGCTGCCCACGCTGCTGCTGGGCCCGGTGGCGGAGGTCGCGGCGCGGGTGCGGGCGCTGCGGGAGCGGTGGGGGTTCTCGTATCTGACCGTGCTGGAGCCCTCGATGGAGGCGTTCGCGCCGGTCATCGCCGAGTTGCGGAGGGAGGGGGACGAAGGGCATGGGTGAGGAGGTGGAGCGCGGTGTGGCCGGTGTCCGGATAGCGGAACCCGGTGTTGCGGGGCCGGGCGCCGTGCTGGGATCACCGGCATGAGCGAACTGCGGATACGGGCCGCGAGCCCGGCCGATCTGGACAGTGTGCTGGCGTTCTGGAAGACGGCCGCCGAGGGGACCAGCATCAGTGATGACCGGGAGGGCGTGGAGCGGCTGGTCGCGCGCGACCCGGGGGCGCTGCTGCTGGCCGAGGCGGACGGGGACCTGGTGGGCACGGTGATCGCCGGTTTCGACGGCTGGCGGTGCCATCTGTACCGGCTCGCGGTGCATCCCGGCCGCCGGCGCCGGGGTATCGGCTCGGCGCTGCTGGCCGCCGCCGAGGAGCGCTTCGTACGGCTCGGCGGGCGGCGCGGCGACGCGATGGTGCTCACCGGCAACGAGCGGGCGCACCACGTCTGGCGGGCGGCGGGGTACGCGCCGCAGGAGGCGTGGCGGCGTTGGGTGAAGTCGCTCACACCCTGATTGCTTTGCCCGTCCTTTACTATTGGGGCACACTTCGGTTTCCCCACTGACTTCGAGAAAGGTGTGAGCGTCCACCCATGGACGAACCTCCCAGTAGCCGGTATCGCGGCTACCGCTGTTCTCCGCACCGCGCGAACCTCCTTGCCCTGTCCGATCCTGGGACGGAGGTGAACCGATGACCGAAGTGCTGTTGCTGCTGGTGGCGATCCTGCTGTCGCTCGCCTGTGGTGTCTTCGTCGCCGCGGAATTCTCGCTGACCACCATCGAACGGGGCGAGCTGCAAAGGGCCGTGGAGCGCGGCGAACGCGGCGCGGCCGGCGCGCTGAAGGCCGTACGGAATCTGACGTTCCAGCTCTCCGGTGCCCAGCTCGGCATCACCGTGACCAATCTGGTCGTCGGCATGCTGGCCGAGCCCTCCATCGCCCGGCTGATCGCCGGTCCGCTCCGCTCGATCGGCATATCCGGCTCCGCGGCGTCCTCGGTCGCCCTGGTGCTGGGCACGGCGCTGTCGACCGTGTTCCTGATGGTCGTCGGCGAGCTGGTGCCCAAGAACTGGGCGATCTCCTCGCCCCTGGCGGTGGCCAAGTACGTGGCCACTCCGCAGCGCTGGTTCACGGCGATGTTCCGGCCCTTCATCACGCATCTGAACAACACCGCGAACCGGATCGTGCGGCGCTTCGGCATCGAGCCCGCCGAGGAGCTGGCCTCCGCGCGCGGCCCGCAGGAGCTGGCCGCGCTCGCCCGGCACTCCGCCAAGGAGGGCGCGCTGGAGGCCGACACGGCCGAGCTGTTCGTGCGCACGCTGAACCTGGCCGATCTGACCGCCGAGAACGTGATGACCCCGCGTGTGCAGGTCATCGCGCTCGAAGCGCAGGCGACCTGCGAGGACGTGGCGAACGCGACGCGCGCGACCGGTCTGTCCCGGTTCCCCGTGTACCGGGGCAGCCTGGACTCGGTGGTGGGCACCGCGCACATCAAGGATGTGCTGGCCGTGCCCGCCGATCAGCGTGCGCGCACTCCGGTGGCCGAGCTGATGCGTGAACCCCTGCTGGTTCCCGAGTCGCTCACCGTGGAGCGGCTGCTGGACCGGCTGTCCGGCAAGCGCACGATGGCCGTGATCATCGACGAGTACGGCGGTACGGCCGGCGTGGCCACGCTGGAGGACATCGTCGAGGAGGTCGTCGGCGAGGTCCGCGACGAGCACGACCCGCACGAGTCGCCCGACCTGGCGCCGGCCGGGATCGACGAGGACGGGCACCAGCTGTTCACCGCCGACGGCGCGGCCCGTGTCGACCAGCTCGCGCGCGTGAACCTCCGGCCGCCGGAGGGCCCGTACGAGACGCTCGCGGGTCTGGTGGCCACCGAGCTGGGCCGGATCCCCGAGGCCGGCGACAGCGTGGAGGTGACCGGCTGGCGGCTCGACGTGGTCGACGCCTCCGGGCGCCGGGCGGCGCGCGTGCTGCTGCACGCCCCGCTGCCGGGTACGCAGGACGAGGAAGAGGAGGAGGCGAAGTGACCGCCGTACAGTTGCTGATCGGTCTCGCGACCCTCGTCGTGAACGCCTTCTTCGTCGGCGCCGAGTTCGCGCTGATCTCGGTGCGCCGCTCGCAGATCGAGCCGCACGCCGAGCGGGGCGACCGGCGGGCCAAGCGGGTGCTGTGGGGCCTGCAGCATGTGTCCGCGCTGATGGCGGCGGCGCAGCTCGGCATCACGCTGTGCACCCTGGTGCTCGGTGTGGTCGCGGAGCCGGCGATCGAGCATCTGCTGGAGCCGGTGTTCCACGCGCTGGGCGTGCCGAGCGGCGCGGGGCACGTGGTGTCGTTCGTCATCGCGCTGTCGCTGGCGACGTATCTGCACATGCTGCTCGGTGAGATGGTGCCGAAGAACATCGCGCTGGCCGAGCCGGTGCGCAGCGCGCTGGTGCTGGGGCCGCCGCTGGTGGCGCTGGCGCGGGCCCTGCGGCCGGTGATCTTCACGATCAACGCGTTCGCCAACACGCTGCTGAAGCTGCTGCGCGTGGAGACCAAGGACGAGGTCACGGCCACGTTCTCGGACGCCGAGCTGGCACGGCTGGTCAGGGACTCCGGCGAGGCCGGGCTGATCGACGACCGGGCGCTGGAGCGGCTGCACGACGCACTGGAGCTGGGCCGCAGACCGGTGAACGACGTGGTGATGCCGCTGGAGCGGGTCGTGTACGCGCGTGTGGGTGTCACTCCGGAGGAGCTGGAGCGGCTGTCGGCGGAGTCGGGCTTCTCCCGCTTCCCGGTGGTCGACGAGGGCCGCCGGATCGTGGGCTACCTCCATGTGAAGGACGCGCTGGACGCCTCGCCGCGCGAGGAGCCGTTCCGGCCGCAGGACATGCGGTCCATCGCGCAGGTGCGGGAGTCCACGCCGCTGGACGACGTCCTCACCGCGATGCGCGGCAGCCGGACCCATCTGGCGGCCGTGCTCGGCGAGGACGGCCGGATGGCGGGTCTGGTGACGATGGAGGACGTGTTGCGGGAGCTGTTCGGACAGCACGCGTAACCGTCCGGGGGGAGGGGCCGCGGCCTGCGGCGATCCGGGCCGCATACCACCGGGTATGCGCCTCGGGATACCATCTCTGCCGCTATGCAGACGAACCCCTCTCCCCCTTCATCCCCTTCACCCCCTTCGCCCCCGTATTCCAGCCTGGTCACGGTCGGTGACTCGTTCACCGAGGGCATGTCGGACCTGCTCCCCGACGGCTCCTACCGGGGCTGGGCCGATCTTCTGGCGGCCCGGATGGCCGCCGAGGCGCCGGGATTCCGGTACGCCAATCTCGCGGTGCGCGGCAAGCTGATCGCGCAGATCGTCGACGAGCAGGTGGAGGTGGCCGCCGCGATGGGCGCCGATGTGGTGACCCTGGTCGGCGGGCTGAACGACACGCTGCGCCCGAAGTGCGACATGGGCCGGGTGCGCGCGCTGCTCACCGAGGCGGTCGAGCGGCTCGCGCCCTCCTGCGGGCAACTGGTGCTGATGCGCAGCCCGGGGCGGCAGGGCCCGGTCCTGGAGCGTTTCCGGCCGCGCATGGAGGAGCTGTTCGGCTGCGTCGAGGAGCTCGCCGCCCGCCATGGCGCGCTGGTGGTGGATCTGTACGGGGCGCCCGCGCTGGGCGATCCCCGGCTGTGGGACGTGGACCGGCTGCATCTGACGGCCGAAGGCCACCGCCGGGTCGCCGAGGCGGTCTGGCAGACGCTGGGCCATCCGCCGACGGACCCGCAGTGGCGCATTCCGCCGCCGCCCGTCGCGCCGCCCGCGTGGGCCGCCCGGCGGGTGGCCGACGTGCGCTTCGCCCGGCGCCATCTGCTGCCGTGGATCGGGCGCCGGCTGACCGGCCGCTCGTCCGGGGACGGCCGCCTGGCGAAACGACCGGAGCTGCTGCCGTACGAGGACCGGTAGGGGCCCGGCAAAGGGAGCACGTCCGGAGGAACGCCGGGTCCATGGCGGCCCGCCTGCGCCGAACGGGGCATGGGTGGAGCCGGAGACCGGCTCCACCCATGGTGGGGGTGTCCGGTCCCGGAACCGGACTTCCGCGGGGGCCGGGTCAGTCGTCGTACGACAGACCGTGACCCGCGGGGTAGAGGACCTTGGCCGGGTCGTCGGCCCGCTGGATCGGCACCGGGAGCTTGCCGCGCGGTTCGACGCGGCCGGCGATCACCCGGGCGACGGCGCGCAGCTCGACATCGGTCCAGCAGTAGGTGGCGAGCGCCGCGCGGACGCCACTGAGCTGGGCGATGTCGTACGGGTTGCGTACGGCGACATTGATCACCGGGATGCCGGTGGCGACCAGCCGGGACACCAGGGTGCGCTGGGTGCTGGTGGCGCCGACGTTGTCGGTGACCACGACGACGGCGTGCCGGCCGGTGGCGGCGGCCACCGCCGCGTCGATGGCCACCGTGTCCGGGGCCCGGCCGGTGGCGATCGAGGTGGTGGTGAAGCCCAGGTCGTCCAGGAAGGCGGTGAGGGACGGGAGGGCGAAGCGGGTGGCGTCGGCGGGGAAGACCGGGTTGGCGCCGACCACCAGGAGCTTGCGCTGTCTGCTGCCCAGCGGGAGCGTGTCGTTCTTGTTGACGAGCAGGGTGGTGGTCCGCTCGGTGATGCGGTCGGCGGTGGCCAGGTTCTTGCGGGTGCCGACGGTCCGGTCGACCTCGTCGTGGGAGACGTACGGGCTGCCGCTGAGCAGGCCGACCTTGTCCTTGAGGCGCAGGATGCGCAGGACGGACTCCTCGATCCGGGCCTCGGTCAGCTCACCGCTGCGGACCGCGGCCACCACGGCGTTGAAGGCGACCTCGATGTTCGGCGGGAAGAGCAGCTGGTCGGCCCCGGCCTTCAGGGCGAGGACGGGCACCCGGTCGTCGCCGTACTTGGTGCGGACGCCCTGCATGTTGAGTGCGTCGGTGACGATCACGCCCTCGAAGCCGAGTTCACCGCGCAGTACGTCGGTGAGGATGATCGGCGAGAGGGTGGCGGGGTCGTTGCTCGGGTCGAGCGCGGGGACCTGGAGGTGGGCGGTCATGATCGAGTCGACGCCGGCGGCGATCGCGGCCCGGAAGGGCGGGGCGTCGATCCGCTCCCACTCCTCGCGGGTGTGGGTGATCACCGGGAGCTGGGTGTGGCTGTCCGCGCCCGTGTCGCCGTGGCCGGGGAAGTGCTTGGCGCAGGCGATGACACCGGCGCGCTGGTAGCCCTGGACCTGGGCGGCGACCAGTTTGCCGACGGCGGTGGGGTCGGCGCCGAAGGAGCGCACGTTGATCACCGGGTTGGCGGGGTTGACGTTGACGTCGGCGACCGGGGCGAAGTTCTGGTAGATGCCCAGCGTCGCGAGTTCCGCGCCGGCTATCTGCCCGGCGGTACGGGCGTCGGAGGCGGAGCGGCCCGCGCCGAGGGCCATCGCGCCGGGCATCTGGGTGGCCGGGCTGCCGATGCGGGTGTTGGCGCCGTGCTCCTGGTCGATGGAGATCAGGGAGGGCACGGGGGTGGGCAGGGCGAGGGAGGCGCGCTGCACGCCGTTGGTGAGGTCGGCGACCTGGTGCAGGTCGATGATGTTCCCGGTCCAGCCGCTGAAGTAGATCACTCCGCCGAGGTGGTACTTGGCGATGGCTTCCGCGGCGCTGCGGACACCCAGTTCCCGGAGGTTGGCGTCCACGTGGGACTGGTTCGGGTTGTCGGCGGAGTGACCGTAGAAGTAGGTCACGAACAACTGGCCGACCTTCGCCTCCAGGCTCATCGACTCGATGAGACCTCGAAGGCTGGCGTCCCCGGCGGCGGGGCGCTCGGCGGCGACGGCGGGGGTGGCGGTGACCCCCAGGGCTCCGGCGCCAGCGACAGCGGTCGCGGAGGCGAGGAGGGTACGCCTGGACAGACTCCGGTCCTGCATACGGAGGAGCTCCTTCCGGCCTTGCACGTCAAGGGAGTTGGCGGAATTTTGAACCAGACCTGGACAGCCGGAAACGTAGCTGTGGATCATTCTCCCCACAAGAGGTCTAGACAAAAAAGGTCTAGACAAAATTTGGGCCCACCGCCGCTACCAGCGGTTTTGCACACCGTGCAGCGCGGGGAACGGAATCTGAGGCCGCGCAGAGACAGCGGGAGGACGGAGAAGAAGACGGCCGAAAGGCGGAGGAGGGACGGCGGGAGGCCGACGGAGGGACGGCGGAGGAACGGCGGAGGGACGATGCGGAGGCGGCGGAGAAACGTCCGAAGGCCGACCGCGAGACGGCTGGGAACCGCCGGGAGACAGCCGGGAGAGCTGGGAGACATCTGGGAGAGCTGGGAGACGGCCGAGAGACGGCCCGCTGAAAGCGCCCTATAGACTCCGTCTACGTGACTTCCGCACCTGCCAAGCCCCGCATCCCCAATGTGCTCGCCGGACGCTATGCCTCCGCCGAGCTGGCCGCACTCTGGTCGCCCGAGCAGAAGGTGAGGCTGGAGCGACAGCTCTGGCTCGCCGTGCTGCGGGCGCAGAAGGACCTCGGGATCGAGGTGCCGGACGCGGCGATCACCGACTACGAACGGGTGCTCGACACCGTCGACCTGGCCTCCATCGCCGAGCGCGAGAAGGTCACGCGGCACGACGTGAAGGCGCGGATCGAGGAGTTCAACGACCTCGCCGGGCATGAGCAGGTGCACAAGGGCATGACGTCCCGCGACCTGACGGAGAACGTCGAGCAGCTCCAGATCCGGCTCTCCCTGGAGCTGGTGCGCGACCGTACGGTGGCGGTCCTGGCCCGGCTGGGCCGGCTGGCCGGTGAGTACGGCGAGCTGGTCATGGCCGGCCGGTCGCACAACGTGGCCGCGCAGGCGACCACCCTCGGCAAGCGGTTCGCGACCGCCGCCGACGAGCTGCTGGTGGCGTACGGCCGGCTGGGGGAGCTGCTCGGCCGCTATCCGCTGCGCGGCATCAAGGGCCCGGTCGGCACCGCCCAGGACATGCTGGACCTGCTCGGCGGCGACACGGCGAAGCTGACCGAGCTGGAGCGGCGGATCGCCGGGCACCTCGGTTTCGCCCACGCCTTCACCTCGGTGGGCCAGGTCTACCCGCGCTCCCTGGACTACGAGGTGGTCACCGCCCTCGTCCAGCTCGCGGCGGGCCCGTCCTCGCTGGCCAAGACGGTCCGGCTGATGGCCGGGCACGAGCTGGTCACCGAGGGCTTCAAGCCGGGCCAGGTCGGCTCGTCCGCGATGCCGCACAAGATGAACACCCGCTCCTGCGAGCGCGTGAACGGCCTCATGGTGATCCTGCGCGGCTACGCCTCGATGACCGGCGAGCTGGCGGGCGACCAGTGGAACGAGGGCGATGTCTCCTGCTCGGTGGTGCGCCGGGTCGCGCTGCCGGACGCGTTCTTCGCCCTGGACGGCCTGCTGGAGACCTTCCTGACCGTGCTCGACGAGTTCGGCGCGTTCCCCGCCGTCGTGGCCCGCGAGCTGGACCGCTATCTGCCCTTCCTCGCCACCACGAAGGTGCTGATGGCGTCGGTGCGGGCCGGGGTGGGCCGTGAGGAGGCCCACGAGGCGATCAAGGAGAACGCCGTCGCCTGCGCCCTCGCGATGCGCGAGCAGGGCGCCGAGCGCAATGAACTCCTCGACAGGCTGGCCGCCGACCCCCGTATCCCGCTCGACCGCGCCCGGCTCGACGCGCTGATGTCCGACAAGCTGTCCTTCACGGGCGCGGCGGCGGACCAGGTGGCCTCCGTCACGGGCCGGATCGAGGAGATCCTCAAGCAGCACCCGGAGGCGGCCGGATACACCCCGGGAGCGATCCTCTGACCCGCTTCACCCCCGCAGAGCTGGAGGCCGCCCGCGAACGTCTGGTGCCGGACGTGATCGCGGGCGGGCTCGATGTGCTGTTCTGCGGAATCAATCCGGGCCTGATGACGGCGGCGACCGGCCACCACTTCGCCCGGCCCGGCAACCGCTTCTGGCCGGTGCTGCACCGGTCCGGGTTCACCCCGAGGCAGCTGAGGCCGGCGGAGCAGGGTGAGCTGCTGTCGTACGGCCTCGGGATCACCAATGTGGTGGCGCGGGCCACGGCACGGGCGGACGAGCTGAGCGCGGACGAGTATCGCGAGGGCGGACGGCTGCTGGCCGAGAAGGTGGGGCGGCTGGGGCCACGCTGGCTGGCCGTGGTGGGGGTCACCGCGTACCGCGCCGCGTTCGACGAGCGGACGGCGCGGGTGGGGCCGCAGGAGCGGGTCTTCGGGGACACGCGGGTGTGGGTACTGCCCAATCCGTCCGGGCTGAACGCGCATTGGTCGGTGCAGGCCATGGCGGAGGAGTTCGGGCGGTTGCGGGGGCGGGTGGGGGCGTAGTCCGGGCTGTTGTGGGGGCGGGTGCGGGCGTGAGTCGGGCTGGTGTGGGTGCTGTGTGCTCCTCATGCCTCCAGTAGACCTGCCGCCACTGACAATCGGCCTGGGCGTCGGGGGCCGGTGTCACGCGTCCCGGTGTCACGCGTCCCGGCGTCGTACGCTCCACGCGCCCGCCGCCAGGGCGGCTGCTGACCAGGCCGCGGTGACCGCCAGGCCGGTCCAGGGGGTCAGGGAACTGTCGGGGTGTTGCTGGAAGGCGAGTTGGCCGGCCCGGTCGGGGAGGTAGTCGATGGCGCCGCCCGCCGCGTCTCCGATGACGAAGGAGATGATCAGGATGAACGGGATGAGGATGCTCAGGGTGGCGACGCCGCTGCGCAGCAGGGCCGCGAGGCCGGTGGCCAGGAGCGCCATCAGGGTCAGGTAGATGCCGCAGCCGATCACGCCACGGGTCAGTTCCGCCGTGCCGAGACTGTCGGCGGCGTCGCCCAGGGCGGCCACGCCCACCGCGGCGGACACGGCGCCGGTGAGCAGGCCCACCAGGAGGGTCGGGAGGGCGACGGCGAGCGCCTTGGCGGCGAACCAGCGACCGCGGCGCGGTACGGCCGTCAGCGCCTGGCGCAGGCCACCGCCCTGGAACTCCGAGGAGACGGCCATCGCACCGAAGGCGATCGCGGCGATCTGGGCGGGCGCCACGCCGAGGAACACGGCGAACAGCGGATCGAAGCCGGGCTCGGCGGTGTCCGATGTCCCGGCGAGCGCGGCGAAGGCCGTGGCCACCGCGAGGAGCGCGACAAGGGAGCCGTACAGCGAGCGCAGGGTGCGGATCTTCAGCCACTCGGAGTGGAGTACGGGTGCGAACGGCATGGTCAGACCTCCTGCGGCGGGGCGGTGTACTCGGTCTCGGACGCGGTCAGATCGAGGTATGCCTGCTCCAAGGTGCCTTCCTCTGCGGCGAGTTCCAGCACGGGCACGCCTGCCTGTGAGATGAGGCGGCCGATGTCGTCCACGCGCGCGTCGCGTACCGTCCACGCCCCGTCCGCGCTCTGCTCGGCGTCGTGTCCGTGCCGGGCGAGCAGGTCCTTCAGGGCGGTGTCGTCACTGGTTCGCACCCGCACAGCGGGCCGCACGCGCCCGTCGATGAACGCGCGCATCGGCAGGTCGGCGAGGAGACGGCCCCGGCCCAGGACGACGAGCTGGTCCGCGAAGGCCGCCGTCTCCGTCATCAGATGGCTGGAGACGAGCACCGTACGGCCCTCGTCGGCGAGCCGGCGCAGCAGCGTGCGGATCCAGATGATGCCCTCGGGGTCGAGCCCGTTGGACGGCTCGTCGAGCATCACCACGGGCGGGTCGCCGAGCAGCGCGGCGGCGATGCCGAGCCGCTGGCGCATGCCGAGGGAGTACGTCCTCACCCGGCGGCGGGCGACCGACGTGAGGCCGGTCTCCGCGAGGACCTCGTCCACGCGCGCGGCGGGGATGCGGTTGCTGGTGGCGAGGATGCGCAGATGGTCGCGGCCGGTACGGGAGCCGTGGGCGGCCTGGGCGTCGAGCAGGGCGCCCACCTCACGCAGCGGCTCGGCGGCGGCCTCGTAGGGGCGTCCGCCGATGGTGGCGGTGCCGGAGGCCGGCCGGTCCAGGCCGAGGACGAGCCGCATGGTGGTGGACTTCCCGGCGCCGTTCGGGCCCAGGAAGCCGGTGACCCGGCCCGGTTCGACGCTGAAGGTGAGGTGGTCCACCGCACGTCTGCCGCCGAACTCCTTGGTGAGGTCGTGCACATCGATCGTGGTCATGGCAGCAGAGTGGCCCGCGCGGTGGG
The DNA here is from genome assembly GCF_042790455.1 of Streptomyces sp. NPDC056734. Lineage (NCBI taxonomy): Bacteria > Bacillati > Actinomycetota > Actinomycetes > Kitasatosporales > Streptomycetaceae > Streptomyces > Streptomyces sp. NPDC056734. Next base: position 114,643 of record NZ_JBHTZD010000023.1, on the reverse strand, counting down.
GCGGGGGCCTCCCCCGCGCGTGGAGATCGTCTCCCCCGCCCGGGGGAGGGCCGTTGTCAGTGGCGGCTGTCACGATGGGCGGATGGTCCGTTTGCTGCGCCCGTTGCTCTGGGGGAAGACGTACACCCGCCAGCTTCATCTCCAGGTGCCGGTGCTGCTGGAGGGTGTGTGGCTGTTCATCGACATGTCCCGGCCCTGGGTGCCCGCGGCGCTGCTGATCCCGCTGGGGCTGATCCCCGCCGTGCGCCGCGGCGAGGGCTTGCAGGCCCGGTTCATGCTGGTGCCGGACGAGGCGGAGCCGGGGATCTCGACGGCCTCGGCGGCGACCTGGGGGGACCGGCTGCGGACCGTGGTGTGGCTGGAGACGCGGGCCGCTTTCGCCGTCGTGGCGTCCTTCTCGATCATCTGGCTGCCGCTGACCTCCGTCGACCTCGCACGGGCCGCTCTGGGCAGCCCCTCCGACGACCACCCGCTGCTGCCCATCGAGCAGGGCCACTGGGCCTACGCGCTCCTGGTGCCGTTTCCGCTGATCTGCCTGGCGTTCGTCGTGGTCGGGCAGGGCGCGCTGATCACCGCCGTCGCCCGGCGGCTGCTCGGCCCCTCCCTCGCCGAGCGGATGGCCGCCCTGGAGGAGCACACGGACCAACTGCTGGAGCGCACGCGGATCGCCCGCGAGCTGCACGACTCGATCGGCCACGCGCTGACGGTGGCGGTGGTGCAGGCGGGCGCCGCGCGCACGGCGGGCGATCCGGCGTTCACCGATCGGGCGCTCGCCGCGATCGAGGAGACCGGACGGACCGCGCTGGAGGATCTGGAGCGGGTGCTGGGCGTGCTGCGCGAGTCGGAGCGGCCGTTGAGCGCCAGACCGACACTGGCCGACGCGGACCGGCTGCTGGAGTCGGCCCGTACGTCCGGGGCAAAGGTGGACGCCGAGGTCAGCGGCCCGCTGGGGACGGTCCCGGGCCCGGCCTCCCGTGAGGGCTACCGCATCCTCCAGGAGTCGCTGACCAATGTGCTCCGGCACGCGGGGGCGGTGCCGGTGCGGGTGCGGATCGCCGTCGCCGATGGCGCGCTCGATCTGGAGGTGCGCAATCCGCTGACCGCGGACATACCGGGGCCCGGCCGGGGCAGCGGGCTGCGCGGGATCCGCGAGCGCGCGGCCCTGCTCGGCGGCCGGGCGCACACGGGGCCCGACGAGGGCGACTGGCAGGTACGGGTGGAGCTGCCGCTGCGGTGAGGGGCGGGGTGGGGTGGGTGGGGGTGGGGCTCGGGGCGGCGGGAGCGGAGGCCGGAGTGGCGGGGAGGCGGGGAGGGAGAAGCGGGGAGGGAGGAGAGGGGAGCGGCTGGGAGGGGGCACGAGAACGGGGAATGGGCGCGGGGGCGGGAGCGACGGGGAGGGCAAGCCGGGCGGGGCACGGGGGCGGTGGCGAGGGCGACGGGGGCAGGCCGGGCGGGGGCACAGGGGCGGTGGCACAGGGGCGGTGGCGGGAGCGACAGGAGGGGCAGTCGGGGCGGGACGGCCGGAATGGGGGCGCGGAAGCGGGACAGCCGGAGTGGGGGCGGCAGCGGGACACTGCAGCGGAGGCCGGAGCAGGGGCGGCGCGGGCAGGGCCTAGGCTGGCCCGATGCCGGTCACCGTTCTGCTCGTCGATGACGAACCCCTGGTCCGCGCGGGGCTGCGGGTCGTGCTGGAGGCCCAGCCGGACATCGAGGTGGTGGGGGAGGCCGCCGACGGAGCGGCCGTGATCCCGCTGGTACGGCGGCTGCGGCCCGACGTGATCGCCATGGACGTACGGATGCCGCTGCTGGACGGGATCGAGGCCACGCGCGCGGTGCTGCGGACGGTGGACCGGCCGCCGAAGATCCTGGTGGTGACGACCTTCGAGAACGACGAGTACGTGTACGAGGCGCTGCGGGCCGGGGCGGACGGGTTTTTGCTGAAGCGGGCCCGGCCGGCCGAGATCGTGCACGCGGTGCGGCTGGTCGCGGCGGGTGAGTCGCTGCTGTTCCCCGCGTCCGTACGGCAGTTGGCCGCCGCGTACGGGGACGACGGCGGAAATCGGGCGGCGCGGGCCGTGCTGGACCGGGCGCAGCTCACCGATCGCGAAGCCGAGGTGTTGCGTCTGATGACCCGTGGGATGTCCAACGCCGAGATCGCCGCGCAGTTGGTGGTCGGCACCGAGACCGTGAAGTCGCATGTCAGCGCGGTGCTGGCGAAGCTGGGGGCGCGAGATCGGACGCAAGCGGTGATCACGGCGTACGAATCGGGGTTCGTTTCGCCGGGCTGACAGCCATGATGGAGGCGGAGTTCATCGTTCCGCCACTCGCCGGGGCTCCTCCGCGCCGAGTACCATCCGCCCAACAGGCGCGGGAGCTGGGAGGACGGACGGTGGGGCGGCTGACCGGCGGGGATCCCTCGCTGCTGCGAAGGATCAATTCCGCGGTGGTGCTGCACGCACTGCGTGCCACGGATTCCGTGACACTCACCGAGATCACCAAGCTGACCGGGCTGTCCCGGCCGACCGTAGAGGGTGTCGTCGAGGGGCTGATCGAGAACGGGCTGGTCGTGGAGGCCGCGGCCGAGGAGGGCGCGGCCCGGCGGCAGGGGCGGCCGGCCCGGAGGTTCCGGTTCCGGGCCGAGGCGGGACATCTGCTCGGCCTGGAGATCGGGCCGCACCGGGTGGCGGCGCTGCTGTCCGACCTGGACGGGCGCGTGGTCGGCGCGCAGGCCAAGGACGTGGAGGTGACCGCGTCGGCCGATGAACGGCTGGAGCGGCTGCGGGGCGCGGTGGCCGAGCTGCTGCGCCGGGCCGGGGTGCCGCGCGGGTCGCTGCGCGCGGTGGGCGTGGGCACACCGGGGATCGTGGAGGCGGACGGCACGGTACGGCTGGGGACCGCGCTGCCGGAGTGGACCGGGCTGCGGCTCGGGGAGCGGCTCGGGCGGTCCTTCAAGTGCCCGGTGCTGGTGGAGAACGACGCGAATGCGGCGGCGGTGGCCGAGCACTGGAAGGGCGGGGCGCGCGACTCCGACGACCTGGTGTTCGTCCTGGCGGGGCTGAGCCCGGGGGCGGGTTCGCTGATCGGCGGGCGGCTGCACCGGGGGTTCGGCGGGGCGGCGGGCGAGATCGGCGCGCTGCATCTGCTGGGCCGCGAGGTCACACCGGAACGGCTCCTGTCCACGACGGACCAGCCTCTACAGCCCCTGGACGAGCAGCAGGTGGCCGATGTCTTCGACCGCGCCCGCCGGGGCGACGAACGTGCCCGTGAGGCCGTGGACCGCTTCATACAGCGCCTGATCCACGATGTCGCCGCCCTGGTCCTCGCCCTCGACCCGGAACTCGTCATCATCGGCGGCTGGGCCGCCGGGCTGGACGACGTCCTGGAACCGCTGCGCCGGGAACTCGCCCGCTACTGTCTGCGCCCGCCGAGGGTCGCCCTCTCCCTGCTGGGCGAGGCGGCCGTGGCGACGGGTGCGCTGCGGCTGGCTCTGGACCATGTCGAGGAGGAGCTGTTCGCGGTGGAGGGGGCGGGGACGGCCCGGCAGTGACGGGGGGTGTGCGGGGGCAGGGGTGTGCGGGGGGCGGGGGTGGCCGGGCAGGGTTCCACGGGCCGCCGACCGACGCCCGACGCCTGCTGACTGCTGACTGCTGACTGCTGACTGCTGACTGCTGACTGCTGACTGCTGATGGACGTCTGACGGGTGACGGCTGACGTCCGTACCCCGTGCGCCGTGGCCCAGTGCTCCCCGGGGGGACGGCCGCCGGCCCCGTCCCTCCGCACAACAGCGCGCGTCCTGGGGAATGCTCCCCGGGACGCGCGCTGATTCGGTACCTCACACAGCCCTTGTCCGGTGCTTCAGGCGGTGTCGTCCGTCCCGCCCTGGCGTCCGGAGGCGTGCGGCCGGGCCCCTGGTCCCAGCCGCTGCCTCCGCCCCGTCCTTGAGCCGCTCACAGGCAGCCCTCAGGAAGCCCTTCGCTCGGGCCCCTGATGGATCTCCACGCCTCCCGAGTCCCCGAAGGTCAGCCGGCAGGTGTCCGCCCGGTACGTGGCCACGGAGAGCGCGGCCGTGCGGCCGTCGGCGAGGTAGCGGGTGGTGACGACCAGGACCGGCGCGCCGGGAAGGCGGTCGAGTGCCTTGGCGTCGTCCGCGCCGGCCGAGCCCAGCTCCACCGCGCTCTCGCCGCCCTCCAGCTCCAGGCGCTGCAACTCGCGCAGCACCGCCCGCGCGCGTGCCGCCCCCGAGGGGGCGTCTATGGCGCTCAGCTCGGGCACCGAGGACCGCGGGATGTAGAGCAGCTCGGCGGCGACGGGCTGGCCGTGCGTCATCCGCGTACGGCGCACGATGTGCACCGGCTCCGCGCGGTCGGTCTCCAGGGCCTCGGCGACGGTCGCGGGCGGCTCGGCGAGCGTGCAGTCGGCGCTCTGCCAGGCGTCCTCCCCCGCTCCCGGCCAGGTGTGCTGCTCGGTGCCGACGTCCACGCCCATGCGCGGCGGCGCCACGGTCGTGCCGACCCCGCGGCGGCGCTGGAGCCTGCCTTCGAGTTCGAGCTGTTCGAGTGCCTGCCGCAGGGTCGCGCGGGCGACACCGAAGCGGGCGGCGAGGTCGCGCTCATTGGGCAGGATCTCGCCCACCGCGAACTCGGAGTCCAGTGCCTCGGTGAGCACTGTTCGTAGATGCCAGTATTTCGGTTCCGGTACCGATTCCAGCTGCGTGGTCCCCACCCTGTCCTCCGCAATCGCCGTGATCCGGCAGCGTTTTAAGCGCCCTTGTTTATTAAAGGTTGTTGCACTAAGAGCGACCATAAGGCTGCCTTAACCCTTGGTCAATACCAATCCTCCGTCCCCCGCGTGCCGTGGGCGGCTCCCACAGCGGAGCGTTCATGACGCGTTCGCAAAGGGTCGCATTCGTGACGTAGCAGCAAAGTCCCCGTCGTGGGACGGGGACGTCGCGGCCGGCCACCGGTCGGGCAAACGTTCGCCAGGAAACCTACCTAGTCGGGATGGCGTAGGCGAACTCAGACGTCGGCCAGCGACCGGAGCTTGTCCGGATTACGGATGACGTAGACGGCCTGGATCCGCCCGCCCACGATATCCAGCTGGAAGACGGCGTCGGGCGTGCCATCTGAGAGGACGAGCAGAGCGGGCCCGGCGTTCAGTTCCACCGACCGGAAAGTCAGGCCGGGAATGCTCTGCCGGCCAGCGCCGACAAGGAAGCGGCCGACCTTGTCGGCGCTCTCCAGGACGCGGAGCGGCGCCTTCGCCTTGCCGCCGCTGTCGCCGACGAGCCGGACATCCGGGGCGAGCAGTTCCAAGAGGCCGTCGAGATCACCCTCTGTGGCTGCGGCCAGAAATCGCTCGGTCAGCTCACGGCGCCGGACCGGGTCGACGTCGTAGCGCGGCCGGCGCTCCTCGACATGTCTGCGGGCACGCGCGGCGAGCTGGCGCACGGCGGGCTCGCCCCGGTCGAGCATCACGGCGATCTCCGCATAGGGGAAGGCGAACGCCTCGCGCAGCACGAAGACCGCGCGCTCCAGTGGCGAGAGCGACTCCAGCACGACGAGGACGGCCAGGGAGACGGTGTCGGCGAGTACGGCTCGCTCGGCGCTGTCCGGGGCGCTCTCCCCGAAGTGGGTGGCGTACGGCTCCGGCAGCCAGGGTCCGACGTACGCCTCGTCGCGGGCGCGGATCTGGTTCAGCCGGTCGATGGCCAGCCGGGTGACGATCCGTACGAGGTAGGCGCGCGGCTCGCGCACGTCCGCGCGGTCGGCGGCCGACCAGCGCAGCCAGGCGTCCTGGACGGCGTCCTCCGCGTCGGTCACCCGCCCGAGCATGCGGTAGGCCACGCCGAGCAGGACGGGGCGGTGCCGCTCGAAGAGATCGGTCGCGATGTCGGTGGTCACCGTTCCATCCCATCCCGGCCGGCCGGGCCGTGTCCAGACGATATCGCCACGGGCTACCCGCGAGTAGCAATTGCTGACAGGCTGTCCACCACATGCTCGCCGACAACCTGCCGAGGAGCAGACTTGGCCTCCGACTCCACCCCCGCCGCCTCGATGGTCTCGTTCGAGGTCCCCGCCCCGCACGGATCGCGCAGGGCGATCGTCGCCTACGCGCGCGTGGGCGCGGGCGAGCCGTTGCTCCTGCTGCACGGCATCGGGCATCACCGGCAGGCGTGGGATCCGGTGGTGCACATCCTCGCGACCGAACGGGACGTCGTCGCGGTGGACCTCCCCGGCTTCGGGGCCTCCCCCTCCCTGCCGGAGGGGCTCCCCCACGACCTGCCCACCACCAGCGCCGTCCTGGGCGCCCTCTGCGCGGCGCTGGGGCTGGACCGGCCCCATGTCGCGGGCAACTCCCTGGGCGGGCTGCTCGCCCTGGAGCTGGCCCGCGAGAAGCGCGTCCGCTCCGCGACCGTCATCTCCCCGGCGGGGTTCTGGACCCAGGCGGAGCGGCGCTACGCCTTCGCCGTGCTGCGGACCATGCGGCACACCGCGCGGCGGCTGCCCGAGCCCATGGTGCGGCGGATGGCCCGTACGGCGGCCGGACGCACCGCGCTCACCAGCACGATCTACGCCCGCCCGGCCCGGCGCTCACCGGACGCGGTGGTCGCCGAGACACTCGCCCTGGCGCACGCCACGGGGTTCACGGAAACCCTCCGGGCCGGTACGGCCGTCCGGTTCACCGGCGACGTCACGGGGGTCCCGATCACCGTCGCCTGGGGCAACCGGGACCGCCTCCTGCCGCACCGCCAGGGCGTCCGCGCCAAGCGGATCATCCCCCACGCCCGCCTGATCCGGCTCCCAGGCTGCGGCCACGTCCCCATGAACGACGACCCCGCGCTCGTGGCCCGCGTAATCCTGAACGGCAGCCGGTGACCCACTGCGCGGGGCGGTGCGGGTGCCGCTGCGTGGGGCTGTGCCGGTGGGGGGCGTACTCCCGCGTGGGCTGGCGGGTGTCTTCCAGCCCGTCGTTGCGGCTTGCTTCGAGCGTGGCCCCACGGCATGGCCTCTGGCGTCGGCCCTAGGCGTGGTTTCCCGCGGAGGCCATGGGTGACTTCCGTGACGACGCTACGGGGCATCCGGCGCCATCCTGGACTTCCGGGGCGGCGCCCTGCGCAGGGCCTCAGGCGCCGCTCACGCATGGCTTCCCTTCCCGCAGCCCCATCAGGTCGGGGGGTGCTTCGGCGGCTGCCGCCGGGTCCGCCAGGTCGGTCGTCCAAGTGCTGCGTACGGCGGTGGGCCGGGCTGCGTCCCGCGCGGGCGGCGCAGCGGCCGGAGCCCACGCCCGAGGACCCACGCGGCGCCCGGGGTGGCATCCGACGCCGCCCCAAGCCCGCTCTCCGGCACCGCCCTGCGCATGGCCTCGGCGCCGCCCTGGGCGGCGCCCTTGGCGTGGCTTCCCGCAGCCCACGGGTGGCTTTCGACGCGGACGGCTACGGGGCCTCAGGCGGCGCCCTACGCGTGGCATCCGGCGAGACGCCACAGGAGGCTTCGGCGGCGCCCCAACGGCACACTTTCCAGCACAACCCTCCGCACAGCCCCGAGGCCCGACACGGGGCGGCCAGCAGCCCTACGGATGGCGTCCGACGCGACACCACGGGGCCCCCGACGCCGCCCTAGACCCGGATTCCGACGCCCCGCCCTACGCACCACCTCTGGCACCGCCCCACTCGTCGCTTCCCGCGCGGCTGCGCACATGGCTTCCCGCTCGGCTCTACAGGTGGCTTCCGCCGCCCCACAGCACGGTTTCCGCCGCCGACCAACGCATGGGCCTCTCGCGCGCCGCCCCGCGCGCCACGCATGGCTCCCCCTCGGCCCTACCGGCGACTTCCTGCGCCGCGCCAAGCTCGCCTTCCGGCGTGCCGCCCACCCCGTGCCGCCGGCGCGGCATCGCACAACGCTCCCGGCACGACAGCGCCGAAGAGGCTCCGGCGGCGTGCCGCCCGTGCGGCCTCCTCGGGGTGGCCCGGGTCGCCCGTCGGCCTCAGGGCGTGTGGCCCGTCCCACGGGTGACCTCCGGCGCGGCGCCCCGCATTCCCTCACGCTCCGCCCCAGGCGTGGCCTCCGGCGCGGTGTCGCGTGCCGCCGGCCGGGACCGCTCCCTCCTCGCGCGCCGGGCCGCCCGCAGCGCTCCCGACCCCCACCCCACCCCCGCCCCCACAAGGGCACTGCCAACGCCCTGGGCGAGGCCGTAGGACCCCGTCGCGACCAAGGGGGCCGTGGCGGCCGCGGCGACCGGGATCAGGCCGGAGAACAGCGTCGCGCGCTCCGCGCCGATCCGCTGCATGCCCATGTACCAGCAGACGAAGCCGATGACGGTGACCACGACCGCCTGCCACAGGAGCGCCAGCGTCTGTGGGGTGTCCGGACGCGGCAGCCAGGCCGAACCGTCCACCAGCAGCCCCACGGCCGCCGACTGGGCCGCCGCCAGCCCGCACACGGTGGCCGACAGCAGACGCGGCCCCAGAGGCCGCAGCACCGGCACCGCCAGGACCGCGAAACCCACCTCGCCGAGCAGAGCGCACACCGAGAACGCGATCCCGGCGCCATCCGTACGCCCCCACCCCTGCACGGCGAACGCGCCGACCGCCACCAGAAGCGCGCCATACAGCACCGCCCGCTGGGGCCTGCGACCCGCCGTCAGCGGCACGATCACGGCCACCACGATCGGCGCGCAGCCCACGAACACGCCCGGCACCGCCGGTTCCGCCGTGCGCTCCGCGGCGAGGACGGCCAGGTTGAAGCCGACCATCCCGACGGCCGCGAGCACGGCCAGGCGAACCCACTGGCGCGCGGTCAGCGCCCCGAGCCGGGCCCTCGCACCCGCGCCCGCGAGCGGGATCAGCAACAGCCCTGCCAGTGCGTAGCGCAGGAACTGGCCGCCCGCGTAGGGGTAGTCCCCCAGGACGCTGTTCGCGGTGAAGGATGCCCCGACGAGAACACAGGCGAGCGCGGCGAGCAGGGCTCCGCGCACGGTGGTGGCGTTCATGGCAGCGACGCTAGGTACGCGGGCGGTCCGGATTAAGGTCCATTCCCATGAACGCATCGGAGACCAATTCCCCTGACGGGGCCGAGCGGGGTCCCGCCGAGGGCACCGCGCGGGGGGCGGGCGGCGGTACGGGTGGGGAGGAGGAAGCGGCGGGCGGGCCGCCTATGACCGGTACGCCAGGCTCGTCCGGCCCGTTCGGGATGTCTGGAATGTCCCGAACATCCGGGACCCGCGACACATCCAACGCCGCGATCACCTCCGAGACCTCCGGCACCTCCGAAACCCCCTCCACCCTCAGGCCCCCCAACACCCCCACCAAAACCGAACCCACCCCACCCCCCACCAAAACCTCCCCCGCCTGGGAACTCCTCCTCCCCGCCGCCTCCGCCCCCGCACGCGCGCGTGGCCGGTCCTTGCAGGCTGCGTTGCGGGAGGCCGTGCGGTCCGGGCGGCTGGCGTCCGGGACGCGGTTGCCGTCCAGCCGGGATCTGGCGGGCGATCTCGGCGTGTCGCGGGGGCTGATCACCGAGGCGTACGAGCAGTTGACGGCCGAGGGGTATCTGCGCAGCGGGCGCGGCGCGGGTACCTGAGTCGGGGACGCCGTACGGGCCGCCCGGCCCCCCGCGCGGGACCTCGCCCCGCGTACGCCGGGCGCGCGGGCCGACTTCGTGCCCGGCACGCCGGACCTGGCGCTGTTCCCGCGTGCCGCGTGGGCCGCGGCACAGCGCGCCGCCCTGGCGGACCTGCCGCACGACGCCCTCGGCTACCCCGACCCGCGCGGGCTGCCCCGGTTGCGCACCGCCCTGGCCGGGCTGCTGGCCCGGCGCCGGGGCGTGGTCGCGGACCCGGAGCGGATCGTGGTCGTCTCCGGGGTCGCCCAGGCGTCCGCGCTGCTCGGTTTCGTGCTGCACGCGCGCGGGGCGAGCGCCATCGGCGTCGAGCACCCCGGCAGCCCCCAGCACGACGCGCTGTACGCGGCGGCCGGCGTGCGCACCGTCCCCATACCGCTGGACGGCGAAGGGCTCGACGTCGGGGCGCTGCGGGCGTCCGGGGTGCGGGCCGTGGTGACGACGCCGTCGCACCAGTTCCCGACCGGGATCGCGTACTCCGCGCGGCGCCGCGCCGAACTGCTCGACTGGGCGCGGTCCGTGGACGGGCTGGTCCTGGAGGACGACTACGACGGCGACTTCCGGTACGACCGGGCGCCGGTCGGCGCGCTCCAGGGGCTCGATCCGGAGCACGTCGCCTACTCGGGCTCGGTCAGCAAGTCGCTCGCGCCGGGGCTGCGGCTGGGCTGGCTGCTGGTGCCGGAGCGGCTCGCCGAGGAGACGGTGGAGCGCAAGCGGACCATGGACCTCGGGCATCCCACGCTCGACCAGGAACTGTTCGCCCGGTTCGTGGAGCGCGGCGACTACGACCGCCAGTTGCGCCGCTGTCAGCGCGCGTACCGCGAACGCCGGGACGCCCTGGTGGCCGCCCTGGACGAGCACTTCCCCGGCGCCGAGGTCTCCGGCATCGCCGCGGGACTCCATGTCATCGCCACCCTGCCCGCGCGGTACGGCCCCGGAAATCGCTTCCTCGCGCGCGTGCGCGATGCCGGGGTCACGGTGCGCACCCTGGACGCGTACGCGCACCCGGACGCCGCTCCCGGGCGGCCACCGGCCCGCACCTCCCCCGCCGTACGGCTCGTCCTCGGGTACGCGCATCTGACGCCCGCGCGAATCAGGGCGGGCGTGCGGCTGATGGCAGAGGCGGCCGGCAGCTGAACGTACGCCTCGCGGCCCGTTGTTCACTTCCGGTTCGCGTGGGCGCTGTGCCGCCCCAGTAGGAGTGGCAGCGCACGTTGACGTTGGCCGATGCGTGTCGCTCACGCGTCGCTGGACATCACCGGAGGCCCTGCCATGTCCCACCCCGCGCCCCACCCGGGCTCTCCCGGCCCGTTCCCCGGTCGCCGCACCCTGCTGCGCGGCTCGCTCGCCGCCTCGGCGGCCCTGGCCGCCCTGCCCGCCGGTCTCGGCGCGGCGCCCGCCCTCGCCCTGTCGGGGCGCCCACGAGCCGCCTGGGGCGTGCAGAGCGGCGATGTGACGACGGACTCCGGCCTGGTGTGGGTCCGCGCGGACCGCCCGGCCCGGATGATCGTGGAGACCGCTGCCACCGACTCCTTCCGCGCAGCGAAACGCTGGTACGGGCCTCTGCTCGGCTCCGGCTCCGACTTCACCGGCACCGCACAACTGCGCGGGCTGCCGTCCGGCGAGCAGATCCACTACCGGGTGCTGCTGGCCGACCCGGACGACCCGCGCCGCACCGGCGAACCGGTCACCGGCACCTTCCGTACCGCCTCGGCGAGCCGTCGCGACGGCGTGCGGTTCCTGTGGTCCGGGGACCTGGCCGGGCAGGGCTGGGGCATCAACCCGGAGATCGGCGGCTACCGGATCTACGACGCGATGGCCCGGCTGGACCCGGACTTCTTCCTGTGCAGCGGGGACAACGTCTACGCGGACGGCCCGATCACCGGGAGCGTGACGCTGCCCGACGGGCGGGTCTGGCGGAACGTCACGACCCAGGAGAAGGCGAAGGTCGCGGAGACGCTGGCGGAGTTCCGCGGGAACTTCCGCTACAACCTGCTGGACGAGAACCTGCGCGCGTTCAACGCCCAGGTGCCCTCGATCATCCAGTGGGACGACCACGAGGTCACCAACAACTGGTATCCCGGCGAGATCCTCGGTGACACCCGGTACACCGAGAAGCGGGTCGACGTGCTCGCCGCGCGGGCCCGCCAGGCGTTCTCGGAGTACTTCCCGATCTCGACTCTGCGCCGCCCCGACGGCCGGGTCCACCGGGTCCAGCACCACGGGCCGCTGCTGGACGTGTTCGTCCTGGACATGCGGACGTACCGCAACGCCAACTCGCCCGGCGACCAGGCCACGGACACCCAGGGCATCCTCGGTGCCGAGCAGCTGGCGTGGCTCCAGCGGGAGCTGTCACGCTCGCGCGCGGTGTGGAAGGTGATCGCCTCCGACCTGCCGCTGGGCCTCGTCGTGCCGGACACGGGCGACGGCAAGCCGCACATCGAGGCGGTCGCGCAGGGCAACCCGGGGGCGCCGCTCGGCCGGGAACTCCAGATCGCCGAGCTGCTGCGGTACATCAAGCACCGGCGGATCACCGGCACGGTGTGGCTGACGGCGGACGTGCACCACACGTCGGCGCAGCACTACCAGCCGTCGCGGGCCGCGTTCGGCGACTTCGAGCCGTTCTGGGAGTTCGTGTCCGGTCCGCTGAACGCGGGCGCGTTCCCGGCGAACACACTGGACGCCACCTTCGGCCCCGAGCGGGTGTTCCTGAAGGCGCCGGCGGTCGCCAATGTATCCCCGGCCGAGGGCTACCAGTTCTTCGGCGAGGTCGACATCGACGGCGACAGCGCGGAGCTGACCGTACGGCTGCGCGAGCAGGACGGGACGGTGCTGTTCACCAAGGTGCTCCAGCCGGGGCGGGTCGGGCAGTGAGCCCGCGACACCAGCAAGCCGAAACCGGCGATACGCCCGACACTCAGCAGAATCAACAAGAAGGACAGAATCAACAAGAAGGACATAAGCACCTTTTACCGATCAGTCACAGAGCGTTTGTGATCACGCAACACCCCTCCTCCACAGTGGCCGCATGACGATGAAGCGGAAGATGTCCGAAGTGACGCGCACGCGGCACGGCCGGCCGGTGCACCACTGGCGACGGGACGTGGTGGAGCTGGCGGCCCTGTTCACCGCGGTCGCGGTCGCCGACGCGGTGGCCAATCTGATCGGCCACGGACCCGACGGTCCGGCGCTGCTGCTGATCTCGGCGGCGGTACTGGTGGCCACGGCGGCGTTCCACATCTGGTGGGCACGGAGCCTCGGCCACGCCCCGCCCGGCCACGGCCACGCGCCGCCGCCCTCCGAAACCGGTACCCGGCCCCGCTCCCCGCAGCGGCAGGCCGGGCCCGCGCGGCAGGCGCCCGCCACCGGGGCACGCCCCACACTGTGGCGGATGCGCACGACCGTACGGGACGAACCGGGCGCCCTCGCCGCCCTGTGCACGGCCCTCGCCGAACGCCTGGTCGACATACTCAGCCTCCAGACGCATCCGCTGGGCGCGGACACCGTGGACGAGTTCCTGCTGCGCGCCCCGGGCGATCTCAGCGCCGCCGATCTCACCCGCGCGGTGGCCCTGGCCGGCGGCACCGGCACCTGGATCGAACGGGCCGACACCCACGATCTGGTCGACGCCCCGACCCGGGTTCTCGGCCTCGCCACCCGCACCGCACTGGACGCCGCGGAACTTCCGCTGGCCCTGCGGCAGTTGTTGGGACGGTGCACCATCCGCTCGCTGCCCTCGCGGCCCGCCGGATCCGGCCCTGTGCCGGACGGCGTGCCCGTGGAAGGCGCGCTGGAGGACACCGTGATGCGACTGCGAGCACCAGAAGGCGGGGTGATCACCGTGGAGCGGCCCTATCTGCCGTTCACACCCACCGAGTTCGCGCGGGCACGCGCGCTGGTCGAGCTGGATGCCCGGCTCGGCCCCCGCGTCCCGCGCGGCCATGACGTACTGACCCTGCCCGAGGGCGATGCCATCACCGTGCGCCGGGCCGGGCCCGAGGACCTCGACGCGGCGAAGGCCATGCACGAGCGCTGCACCCCGCACACGCTCGGCCTGCGCTACCACGGCCCGGTCGGCGACGCCGACCGCTATCTCGACCACCTGCTCAGCCCCCGTTTCGGCCGCACCCTGGCGATCGAGACGGACTCCGGCCGGATCGTCGGCCTCGGCCATCTCCTGTGGGACGGCGACGAGACCGAGGTCGCCCTGATCGTCGAGGACGCCTGGCAGCGGCGCGGCCTCGGCGGCGAGCTGCTGGGACGGCTGGTGGCCATGGCCGTGGAGGCGGGCTGCGAGAGCGTGTACGCCGTGACCCGGTCCGGCAACACGGGCATGGTCGCGGCGATGCGCGCCCTGGACCTCCCCCTCGACTACCAGATCGAGGAGGGCACCCTGGTCATCACGGCCCGCCTGGAGGCGACCCCGGTCACCTCCCGGCTGCCGTACGACTCGGCGCGGGGGCGGAGCGTACGGGACTGAGATCGGCCGGGGGACCCGGCGCACCTGGGATGCCGGGTCGCCCGGCGCACCTGGGATGCCGGGCCGCCCCGGCGCACCTGGGAACGGCCCGGCGTCCCTCGCCGGGCCGTTCGCGTGGGTGTACGACGCCTGCCCGCTTCCGTGGCGATCGGCGGCTCCCCGCCGGGGGCTCCGGACTGTGCCGGAATCGCTGACGCCGTTCCATCCGAGGTGCGTCGGAGTTCCGTCAGAGGTCCGTCGGAGTTGGCGTTCGGGTTCCGTCCGAATGCCCTCCTGGTGCCCTCCGAATGGCGTCCGACTCCCGTCCGGGTGCCCTCTGATCGAACCGGCGCCTGCGGTGGGGCCGCGGGTCGCTTCCGCCACGGGCGCAATCGGGGTGACGTGCGGCGGGCCCTCGTACGAGGATGGTCGGCATGTCTCAGACCAAGAGCCCGCAGCTGCCCCGCGAGGTCGCCGACGCCTATGTCGACGCTCTCATCGCCCTCGACCCGGTCATCGGTACCTACCTCGGCGTGCAGGAAAGTTCGAGCCGGCTGCCCGATCTGTCACCCGCGGGCCAGGAGGCGCTCGCGGAGCTGGCGCGGGCCACCCTCGCGCGGCTCGACGAGGCGGAGCGGCTGCCCGGCGCGGACAGTGACATCGAGCGCCGCTGCGCCCGGCTGCTGCGCGAGCGGCTGACCGCGGAACTCGGCGTGCACGAGGCCGACGAGGGCCTGCGCACGGTCGGCAATCTGGGCACGCCCCTGCACCAGGTCCGCGAGGTGTTCACGCTGACGCCGACGGAGACCGAGCAGGACTGGGCGGCGATCGCCGAGCGGCTGCGCGCGGTGCCAAAGGCGCTGGCCGGCTACCGGGCCGCCCTCCAGCTGGGCCTGGACCGCAAGCTGTACGCCGGGCCGCGGCCGACGGGCACGCTGATCGAACAGCTCGGCGAGTGGGCGGACACCGACGGCAACGGGCGCGGCTGGTTCGAGGAGTTCGCCGACGCCGGGCCGGACGCGCTGCGCACGGAGCTGGACGAGGCGGCCGGGCGGGCCACGGCCGCCGTGGTGGCGCTGCGGGACTGGCTGCGCGAGGTGTACGCGCCGGCCATCGAGGGCGCCCCCAACGCCGTCGGCCGGGAGCGGTACGCGCGCTGGTCGCGCTACTTCAACGGCACGGATCTCGACCTGGACGAGGCGTACGCGTACGGCTGGGCCGAGTACCACCGGCTGCTCGCCGAGATGCGGCAGGAGGCCGAGAAGATCCTGCCGGGCGCGGCGACGCCCTGGGTGGCGCTCGCACACCTGGACGAACACGGCCGGCACATCGAGGGCGTGGACGAGGTCCGCGACTGGCTCCAGGGGCTGATGGACCAGGCGATCGAGGCGCTGGACGGCACCCACTTCGAACTCGCCGAGCGGGTGCGCAAGGTGGAGTCCCGGATCGCCCCGGCCGGCAGCGCCGCCGCGCCCTACTACACGGCTCCGTCGGAGGATTTCTCCCGACCGGGCCGCACCTGGCTGCCGACCATGGGGCAGACCCGTTTCCCGGTGTACGACCTGGTCTCGACCTGGTACCACGAGGGCGTCCCGGGCCATCACCTCCAGCTCGCGCAGTGGGCGCATGTCGCCGAGAACCTCTCCCGCTACCAGGCCGTCATCGGCGGGGTCAGCGCCAACGCCGAGGGCTGGGCGCTGTACGCCGAGCGGCTGATGGACGAGCTGGGCTTCCTCACCGACGCCGAGGAGCGGCTCGGCTATCTGGACGCGCAGATGATGCGGGCGGCGCGGGTGATCGTGGACATCGGCATGCATCTGGAGCTGGAGATCCCCGCCGACTCCCCCTTCCATCCCGGGGAGCGGTGGACGCCGGAGCTGGCGCAGGAGTTCTTCGGCGCGCACAGCAGCCGGCCGGCGGACTTCGTGGAGAGCGAGCTGACCCGGTATCTGACGATCCCGGGTCAGGCGATCGGCTACAAGCTGGGCGAGCGGGCGTGGCTGCTGGGCCGCGAGAAGGCCCGCGAGCGGCACGGCGACGCCTTCGACCTCAAGGCGTGGCACATGGCGGCGCTGTCTCAGGGCTCGCTGGGGCTGGACGACTTGGTGGATGAACTGGCGCGGTTGTAGGGGCGCCGGGGGCGGACGGGTGCCCCCAGACCGCCGGGGGATGGACGGCTGCCCCTGGGCCCTCCGGGGCTGGACCGCTGCCCCCAGGCCCCAGGCCCTGACGGCGGCCCCGAGCCCCCCAGGCCCTGACGGCTACCCCAAGCCCCCCAGGCCGGAGGGCTGTCCCATGCCCCCCGGGCCCGGACGGCGGCCCGCAGCCCGCCCAACGGCTCCCGGGCCCGCCCGACGGCTCTCAAGCCGCATCCCGCAGCCCTCAGGCCACGCCCGACTCCTCCGCACCCGATCCTCCGCGCCCGTCCGACTCCCCGCCTCCGGGCGGGGGCGGGACCGGTCCCGCCCCCGCGCGGAGGCCGGTCCGTGGCCCGCGCGGAGGCCGGTCCGGGCCCCGCCCGGAGACCGCTCAGCGCCGGAGACCGCTCAGCGCCGGAACCCGCCCTCCGAGTCGATGACCTGACCGGTGATCCAGCCCGCCTCGTCCGTGGCCAGCCACGCGATGAGGCGGGCTGGGTCGTCCGGCATCCCCCAGCGGCCGGCCGGGAAACGGGCCGCGACGGCGTCGTAGTCCTCGCCGGACAGGTAGTCGGTGTCGACGGGGCCCGGGTTGACCGTGTTCACAGTGATCCCGCGCTCGGCGAGCGTCGTGGACAGGGACCGGGTGACCGAGGCCAGAGCACCCTTCTGGAGTGCGTAGGCGAGTTCACCGGGCATGCCGCCCGCGATGTCCTGTCCGGACGTCATCATCATCACCCGCCCCCCGCGCGGCGGCTCCGGCTGCCGCGCGAACGCCTGCGCCAGCAGCAGCACCGAGCGGGTGTCGACGGCCCAGTGCGCGTCGAGCATCTCCGCGTCGATCTCGTCCAGCGTGCCGTCCCGGCCGCTGCGGGCGTGGTTGGCGACCAGGATGTCCAGCCGCCCGCCCAGCGCCCCCGCGGCGGTGGCGATCAGCGCCGCGGGCGCCGTCGGGTCGGACAGATCGGCGGGGCCGTCCACGACCGTCGCCGCCGGGTCGCCGAGCGCCTCGCGCACGGAGGCCACGACGTCGGCGGGACGGTCGGCGCCCCAGGGCAGTTCGGCGTCGTGCGGCACATGGTGGTGCAGGTACACGCTCGCGCCGTACGCGGCCAGCCGCCGGGCCACCGCGTGCCCGATGCCACCGCGCCTGCTGGCACCGGTGACGAGGGCGGTACGGCCGCGCAGGGGCAGCGGATCACGGCGGAGGGACTCGGGGGTGGGGTGGGGAAACCTGGGCATGGACGACCATCATGGGGAGGGGGACGGTTCGCCGCACCTGGTTTTCTCAGCAGCCGCACACCCCCGCGACCGGCCCCGTCAGCGGATCCACCGTCTTCCGCCGGTCCCCCTCCCCCTGGGCGGTCTCGTACGCGAACCCCTCCCGGACCCAGTACTCGAACCCGCCCAGCATCTCCTTGACCCGGTGACCGAGTTCGGCGAGGGCGAGGGCGGCACGCGTGGCCCCGTTGCAGCCGGGGCCCCAGCAGTACGTCACCACCGGCACGGACGGGTCGAGCAGCCGCGCGGCCCGCTCGGGGATCAGCGCGGTCGGCAGATGCAGGGCGCCGGGCACATGGCCCTGGTCCCATGCCTCGGTGGAGCGGGAGTCGAGCAGGACGAAGCCGGGGCCCCCGTCGGCGGCCAGCGCGGCGGCGACATCGGAGACATCGGTGTGAAAGGCGAGGCTCGCCCGGAAGTGGGCGGCGGCCTGGGCGGGGGTGGGGGCGTGGGTCATAGGAGTGCGCGGGCCTTCCGGGTCATGCGCGTGGGCGCGACTGCCAGGTCATATCCATGGGCAGCGGGACGTCCGTCCGATGGACACGTCCCCAAATCTACGGCCGTCCCACCGCCACCTGAAGGCGAGATCCCCGGCACTCTCCTTGCTCCGCCGCCGATTCCCCTGCTATCTCTCCCCCATGACCACGTTTTCCCCGGACGCCACCGACTGGCGCATTCTCGATGTCCTCCAGCGCGAGGGGCGGGCCAGCTTCGCCGAGCTGGCGCGGGCCGTGTCGATGTCGCCGAGCGCGGTGACCGAGCGGGTGCGGCGGCTGGAGGAGGCGGGGGTGATCCAGGGGTACGCGGCGGTCGTGGACCCCGAGCGGCTGGGGCTGTCGATCCTGGCGTTCGTCCGCCTGCGCTATCCGCACGGCAACTACAAGCCGTTCCACGACCTGGTGGCCGCGACGCCGGAGATCCTGGAGGCGCATCACGTCACCGGGGACGACTGTTTCGTCATCAAGGTCGCCGCCCGTTCGATGCGGCATCTGGAGGAGGTGTCCGGCCGGATCGGCGCGCTGGGCTCGGTGACGACGAGCGTCGTGTACTCGTCGCCGCTGCCGCGCAGGCCACTAGGCCAGTAGGCCGAGTACATCCGCAGGTCAGTGCGCGCGCTGCCGCAGCACCGACCCCGATCTCCCCTTCACCACCTCCAGCTGCGCGTGGATGCGCCGCCGCAGATCGGCGACATGGCTGACGATGCCGACGCTGCGGTCCCGTTCGCGCAGGGAGTCCAGGACGTCCAGCACCTCGTCCAGCGTCTGGTCGTCGAGGCTGCCGAAGCCCTCGTCGATGAAGAGGGTGTCGAGCCGGACGCCGCCGGTCTCGTCGGTGACGACGTCGGCGAGGCCGAGGGCGAGCGCGAGGGAGGCGAAGAAGGTCTCGCCGCCGGACAGTGTGGCCGTGTCCCGCTCGCGGCCGGTCCAGGCGTCCACGACATGCAGGCCGAGTCCGCTGCGTCCGCGTCCCGTGCGGTCGTCGGAGTGGACCAGGGTGTAGCGCCCGGAGGACATCCGGCGCAGCCGGACGGTCGCGGCGGCGGCGACCTGTTCGAGGCGGGCGGCGAGGACGTACGACTCCAGCCGCATCCGACGTTCGTTGTCGGCGGCCGTGCCCGCGGTGAGGGCGGCCATGCGGGCCACCCGGTCGTACTCCTCGCGCAGCGGGGCGAGTCGTCGTACGCCGTCGGCCGCGCGCGTGGAGAGCGCGTCCAGCTCGGTGCAGCGCCGGGTGGCGGCGTCGCGGGTGGAGGCGGCCTCACGCGCGCGGCGGGCGGCGTCGGCGGCGGCCCGTTCGGCGGTGGCGAGGTCGGCCGGGGGCCGCTGCGCGGCGGCCACGGTGTCGGGCTCGGCGAGCACCGCGCGGACGGCGGCCTCCTCCGTCTGCCAGGCGTCGAGCCGGTGTTGCAGTTCACGGTGGGCGGTGTCGTCGAGGAGGGCGCCCGCCGCGGCCTGCGGGGTGTCGAAACCGGCGCGGAAGGCGGCGTCGGCCAGGCGTGCGTCGGCCTCCTTGAGGCGGCGGGCGGTGTCCTCGGCGTCCCGGGCGGCGTCGGCGGCCTCGGTGAGCAGGGCGGCCTGCCGTTCCAGTTGAGCGGCCCGCGCGGTGACGCTCCCCGACGTCCCGCGCGCCTGCGCCACCTCGCTGTCCAGCGTCTGCCGTTCGCGCTCCAGGGCGTCGCGGCGGGCCGTGCGGGACGCGGTGCTCACCTCGGCGCGCTGCCGGTCCGCGATGCGCCGCTCGTACTCCCGTTCGGCGTGGCGCAGTTCCTCCTGCGCGGCATGCAGGTCGGACGCCTCACGCCGGGCCTGCGTGAAGAGCCGTTCCAGTTCCTCGGTCTCGGCGGCGAGCCGGTCGGTCGGCGTGTCCCCGGCCTCCGCGGAGGCGGCGGCCAGCGCCTCGCGTACGACGCCCAGGCGCCGTTCGTCCTCGGCGCGCGTCTCCTCCGCGCGCTGGTGGGCCGTCAGGGCGCTTTCCTCGGTGTCGCGGTCGACGTGTCCGGCGACCTTGCGGGCGGGTGCGGGGTGGGTGGTGGCGCCGCAGACCGCGCAGGGTTCGCCGCTCTGGAGGTGGGCGGCGAGTTCGGCGGCGATGCCGTTCAGCCGCTGTTCCTTGAGGTCGAGCCAGTGGGCGCGGGCGGCGAGGGCGCGCTCGGCGGAGGCGAGGGCCCGGTGCTGGGCGTCCTCGGTGTCGTGGGCGAGCTGGTCGCGCTGCCGGGCCGCGGTGAGCCGCCGCCGGGCGGGGTCGCGCTGGACGCCGAGCTGTTCGGCCCGGGTGGCGGCGTCCTGCGCGGTGTCGATCCGCGACTGGAGCCCGGTCCGCAGGGTGTCCCAGCCCGCGAGCCAGGTCCCGCTCTCCGCGAGGATGTCCTCGTCGGCGCGTTCCTGGCGGTCCAGACCGTCCCGTTCGGCGGCCAGCGCGGTCAGCCGGTGCTCCGCGCGGCGGGCGGCTTCCAGGCCGCCCAGTTCCTCGGTGGCGCGGCGGGCGGCGGTGGCGAGCCCGGTGGGTCCCGCGCCGCCGAAGGTGTCGGGGAGCGGCCGGCGCGCGTGGGTCTCGGCGGCTGCCGCGCGGCGGTGCAGGGCCTCGGCGTCGTCCCGCAGCTCCAGGGCGGGCGCGACCTTCTCGGCCTTGCGGGCCCGCTCCATGCGCGTCTGCGCGTCCCGGTGGTCCCCGGCGCGCTCCTGCATCGCCCGCGCCCGCTCCTGGGCTTCGGCGAACCGCCGCTGCAGCCGCGCCGCTTCGCGTACGCCGTCCAGGGCGCGGTCGGCGGCCAGCTGGGCGGACTCGGCCGCGAGCAGCCCCGCGCGGGCAACGGCGAGCTGTTCGCGGGCGGTGCTGCGGGCTACGGCGGCGGCTTCGAGGACGGCGTCGGCGAGCCCGGGTTCGCCGGGTGCCAGGCCGGGCAGCTCCATGGCGTCCCCGGCGGCCTGCTGCATGCGGTGGGCGTCGGCGAGGAGGGCCGTGTCGCCGTCGCGCACCTGGGTCTCGGTGGTCCGGCGCCGGTCGGCGAGGCGTTTTTCGACCTCGCCGAAGCGGTGGGTGTCGAAGAGGCGCCCGAGGAGCTTGGCGCGTGCCTCGGCGTCGGCGCGCAGGAACCGCGCGAAGTCGCCCTGCGGCAACAGCACGACCTGGCAGAACTGCTCCCGGCTCATGCCGAGCAGTTGGGTGATCTCCTCGCCGATCTCCTGGTGGGAGCGGCTGAGGTCCCTCCAGGCACCGGCACCGTGCTCGCGCAGCCAGGTCTGCGCCTTGTCGAGGGTGGTGCCCGCGACGCGTTTCTTGGGGCGTACCCAGGGTGGCTGGCGGGTGATCTCCAACCGGCGTCCGGAGACGGTCAGTTCGAGGGTGACGGAGGTGCGGGTGCCGGGCGCGGCGTGGTCGCTGCGCAGCGTCAGGCCCTGGCTGCTGTGGCGGGCGCCGGGGACAGACCCGTACAGGGCGTAGCAGACGGCGTCCAGGACGGAGGTCTTTCCGGCGCCGGTCGGGCCGTGCAGCAGGAACAGTCCGGCCGCCGACAGGTCGTCGAAGTCGACGCTCTGGGTGGCGCCGAACGGGCCGAAGGCGGTGAGGTCGAGGCGGTGCAGCCTCATGGGGCCACCTCCCGGACGGTCCGGTCGGCGCGGACCGTGTCGAAGGCGTCGCGCAGCACGGCCTGTTCATGGGCGTCGGGTCCGGCGCCGCGCACATGGGCGACGAAGTCCTCCGCGATCTCCTGGTCGCTGCGGCCCGCGAGACGGCGGGCGTAGGACACGTCGGGGTCCTCGGGCGGGCGGTCCGGGTCGAACACCAGGGCGAGGGTGTGCGGGAAGCGCTCGGTGAGCTGTGCCATGGGGTCGGCGGGGCGGACCGGGTCGGTGAGGGTCGCCTCGGTCCAGGAGTCCGTGTGCCGGTCGAGCGCGGGGTCGGCGAGCAGGTCCGCCAGGGTGCCGCGCAGCCGGGCGAGCGGACGCGGGACCGGGCAGTCGATCCGCTCGGCGCCGACCGAGCCGTCGGCGCCGAGGTCGATGAGCCACATGCTCTTGCGGTGGGCGGCCTCGGAGAAGGAGTACGCGAGCGGGGACCCGGAGTAGCGCACCCGCCCGGTGAGGGTCTGGCAGCCGTGCAGGTGTCCGAGCGCCACATAGTCCACGCCGTCGAACACCCCGGCGGGAACGGCCGCGACCCCGCCGACCGTGATGTCCCGCTCGCTGTCGCTGGCCTGACCGCCGGTGACGAACGCATGCGCGAGAACCACCGACCGGGTGCCGTCGGCCCGCGCGGCGAGATCGGCGCGGACCCGCTCCATGGCGGCGGCCAGCACCGTCCCGTGCCCCGCCCGCTCCACTTCGAACTCGTCCTTCACCAGGGCGGGTTCGAGATACGGCAGCCCGTAGAAGGCCACCTCTCCCCACGCGTCCCGCAGCACCACGGGCGTCCCGCAGCCGGCCGGATCCGTCCGCAGATGGACCCCGGCCCGCCCGATCAGCCGCGCCCCCACCCCGAGCCGACGCGCCGAGTCATGGTTCCCGGAGATCATCACCGTCGGCACCCCGAGGTCGGCGAGCCGGTGCAGCGCGTCGTCGAACAGTTCGACCGCCGCCAGCGGGGGCACCGCGCGGTCGTACACATCTCCGGACACGACCACCGCGTCCACCGCGCGCTCCCGCACGGTCACCACGAGATGCCCGATGAACTCGGCCTGGGCACCGAGCATGTTCACCCGGTGGAAGGGCCGCCCCAAGTGCCAGTCGGACGTGTGCAGGATCCTCATGACACCGCTCCGACCAGCAACGCGCTCCCCCTGCTTCACTTCGCCTCGACCCGGGCACGGAACCGGTACGGTCCTCGCCCCCAGCACCGGCCACGCCGGCACCTGAGCACCTGGCCCACCACGCATGTCATTCTGCCACCGGGGTGTGACATCGAGGGCTGTGGGTGGCGTGGGCGGGCGCGGCCGGCTGCGGGGACTCTTTGCGGATTCGGCGGTGCGGCGCGTGCGCAGTGCGGGATCGTCGTACCCAGCGGCCCCATCGGGGGGCGGCAGCGGGCGAGGGAGGGCCGCCATGAGGGACCGGCGGGAGACCTGGACAACGGACGAGTTCGGCAGCTCACACGAGGGCGCGGTCGGTGTACTGCTGGCCGACGGCACCGTCCCGTCCCCCGTCTACTTCGACATAGGGTCGGGCTCGAACGGGCAGTCCGTCTCGGAGTGGAGCATCTACGACGGCACCCTCGGCGCACCACGGGCAACCGCCGTACGGGCGGTGTGCTCCTGCGGCTGGACCGGCACCGCGTACCCGCTGGACTGGGACGAGATCGGCGACGGGGACCTGGAGGACGCGGCCTCGGAGACGGCGGACCGGTGCCTGCGGGACTGGGACGCGCACACCGTGAAGGTCGCGGGATCCGCCCTCCCCGTACCGGAGTCGGTCACCACGCTCCTGGAGCAATTGCGCGAGGAGATGGAGAAGCTGGGGAAGTCCTCCCCGCTGGCGGCCGTCCGCGCGGTACGCCACCTGGAGATCGTCGCCATGGACGTCGGGTACCGAGCGGCGCACGACTCCCGTGCGGACGCCACCGATGAACAGGCCGCGTCCGCCCTCGGACTGGACGAACACGCGGCACGCTCCCTGCTGGCCCGCCTGGGCGGCCGGCACCCCTACCTCTGACACGGGACAGCTGAGACGCGAGGGCGGCGGCCCGCTCGGACACGGCCCTCGCCCCCGTCGCGCACCTGAGGCCGAACTCCCGGTCGTGGCCCCCGGCCGCGACCGGGTCAGGCGTCCCCGTACGCCTCCCCGCCCAGTTCGCATCCCGCCGACCCGGCCGTGCTGTCGGCGAGCCAGGCGCGGAAGGCGGCCACGTCGGCGTCCGGCAGGCCGATCTCGATCGTGACCTGTTCGCCGTAGCGGACGTCCCGGACGGTACGGCCGGTCGCGAGCAGGTCGTTGTGCAGCCTGCCCGCGCGCTGGTGGTCCACGGTGAGGGTGGCCAGCCGGAAACGGCGCCGGGTGAGGGTGCCGAGCGTGTCGAGGGCCTCGCCGACCGCGCCGCCGTAGGCGCGGATGAGGCCGCCCGCGCCTAGTTTGACCCCGCCGTAGTAGCGGGTCACCACGGCGACGACGTACCGCGTGTCACGACGCAGCAGCATCTGGAGCATCGGCACCCCGGCGGTGCCTCCTGGCTCGCCGTCGTCACTGGCCTTATGGATCGCGGCGTCCGCGCCGATGACGTACGCCCAGCAGTTATGGGTGGCGTCGGCGTGCTCCTTGCGCACGCGCGCGATGACGTCCTGCGCCTCCCGCTCGGTGCCGGCCGGGGCGAGCGTGCACAGGAAACGGGAGCGGTTGACCTCGGTCTCGTGCACCCCCGCGCGGGCGACTGTGCGGTACTCGTCCTGCATCCGGCCAGCCTATGCGCCGCCCGCGCGCGGGACGCGGGGAGGCTGCCCGGCGGCCGGCCGGCCGTCCCGCCGTGGCCTGGCGGCGCTCAGCAGTGGCCTGGCAGCGCTCAAGGGGTCTTCTTCCGGCCCCGGGGCACCGTCACCGCCGTCAGCAGCGCCGCGCCCGGCACCAGGGCCTCCCAGGTAGGGCCGTACCAGGTCAGGACGGCGATCGCCGAGGTCGGGAACTTCACCCGTACCCGCTCCAGGGTGTCGTCCATGCCGTCCCCGGCCAGGTCCAGGATCAGCTCCTCCAGGCCGGGGTTGTGCCCGACGAGCAGCAGGGTCTCCACCCGGGGCCGGGTCTCCCGTACGACGTGCAGCAGGTCCGGTACGTCGGCCGCGTACACCCTCGGGTCGTGGCGGACCGGCGGTGGGGTGCCCCATTGCGCGGACGCCAGTTCCCAGGTCTGGCGGGCCCGGACGGCGGTGGAGCACAGGGCGAGGTCGGGCAGGCAGTCGGCCTCGGCGAGGGCGCGGCCGGCGGCGGGGGCGTCGCGGCGGCCCCTGGGTGCCAGCGGGCGGTCGTGGTCGGGGACGCCCGTCGGCCAGGCCGACTTCGCGTGCCGCAAGATGATCAGGCGGCGCAGCGGGCCCGCTCCCTTGCGCCCGCTCACGCCCCTGCTCCCAGGTCCCGGACGAGTTCCAGGCCGAGCAGCCGGTCGGCGTAGGCGCAGGTCTCGAAGCGGGCGCCGTCGGGGATGCCGGGTGCGTTCTCCAGCCAGTGCAGCACCCGGAGCACGGCGGGTGTGTCGAGGTCGTCCTCCCAGGCGGCACGGAGCCGGTCGCGTACCTCCTTCGGCATCGGGCGGGAAGGGCTGCGCGCCCAGTCCGCGACCGCGCGGCGCCAGCGGGTGAGCGTGTCACGGGCCTCGTCCAGGGCGGGCGCGTCCACGCGCGCGTGCAGGCTCCGTTCGGTGGAGAGGAGGGCGAGGCGGAGGACGGAAGGGTCCGTCGCGGGTGGGGGGTCGGAGGCCGGGTCCACGGGTGCGACGGCGACCAGTACGCCGTCGGAGGGCTTGGGGGCGGCGCCCTGTCCGGACGGCGACGCCACGTGCTGCGCCTGCTGCGCCTGCTGCGCCTGCTGCACCACATGTATCACCTGCGCCGCGCCCAGCGCCTGGCCCAGGTCCCGCCCCTCCTCCAAAGGCCGGATGCCGAGCGCGGCGGCGTCCGCGCGCAGCTCCGTCCGGTCCGTCCGGTCCGGCGCCCCGCTCAGCAGCGCCCACACGGGCGTGCCGCCCAGCTCCAGGGCGCGGACGAGCACGTCGGCCACCAGCAGCACCCGCAGGGCGGAGATGTCGTGGCCGAGGGCATGGATCTCGACGCGGGTCAGCCCCCTGCGGAGCGGGGCGGCGTCGGCGGGGTGGCCCGTACGGGCGTCGATGATGCGCAGCACGGCCCGAGCGTAGGCCCGAAAGCTGCGATACGCAGGCATGTCGCGCGGGATCCGGGCACGATGACGGGGAAACGGCGGGGAGACGACGGGGAAACGGCGGGGAGACACGGGACCCGGGACATGAGGAAGGGACACGGCCGACGGGAATCTCCCGGGACCGTCGCACGTTCCCCTCACAGATATCCGTGTCGGACAGATCCGTGAGACCACCAGGAGGCCGGCCGTGTACGGCGACGCAGCGACCATCCGCAAGATCCTCACCGAACTGGGCGACACCTGGGCCGTGGTGGGGCTGTCCGCGAATCAGTCACGGGCGGCGTACGGCGTCGCCGATGTGCTCCAGCGGTTCGGCAAGCGTGTCATACCGGTCCACCCGAAGGCGGAGACGGTCCACGGCGAGCGGGGCTACGCGTCACTCGCCGACATTCCCTTCGACGTCGATGTCGTGGATGTCTTCGTCAACAGCGACCTCGCGGGCGCGGTGGCCGACGAGGCCGTCGCCAAGGGTGCTCGGGCGGTCTGGTTCCAGCTCGGGGTGATCGACGAGGCCGCCTACGACCGCACCCGCGCGGCGGGCCTCGACATGGTCATGGACCGCTGCCCCGCGATCGAGATACCGCGCCTGGGCTGATCCGGCCGGTCGCCGGCTCAGTCGTGCAGCGGACGGTCCGTCAGGCGGTGGTCGGCCACGTTCAGCGCCTCGTCCACGAGCCGTCGCAGATGTCCGTCCGGCAGGGCGTAGACCACCCGGCGGCCCTCTTTGCGGGTCGTCACCAGGCCGGCCAGCCGCAGCCGCGCCAGATGCTGGCTGACGGCGGGCCGCGCCGCGCCGCACAGGTCGGTCAGCGTGGTGACATCGGCCTCTCCCTCCATCAGCGCGTGCAGCAGCGTGAGCCGTGTGCGGTCGCCGAGCAGCGCCAGCACCTCGGCCGCGAGCGCGAACTGTTCCTCGCCCGGGGTGCGCGGATGCGTATCGTGCGCAGCTGATAGGTGCATGCGTGCGTTCATATGCACATAATGGCTCCATGGACGGGGTACGTCCACCTCCGGCCCGCACGCACCGGAAGGGGAGGCCCGTGAGCGACCACCCACACACCCACTCGCACACCCACCCGCACCCGCACCCGCACACTCACGGCCACGAAGACAGCCACCGTCGGCGCCCGGTCCGCCACCGGCTCTCCTGGCTCTCCCATCTCCTCACCCCCCACTCCCACGAGACCGCCGACAAGCTCGATCACGCCCTGGAGTCCTCCGCCCGGGGCATGCGGGCGCTGTGGGTCTCGCTGGCCGTGCTCGGGGTGACGGCGCTGGCGCAGGCGGTCGTGGTCGTGATGTCCGGGTCGGTCGCGCTGCTCGGCGACACGGTGCACAACACGGCGGACGCGCTGACCGCCGTACCGCTGGGGATCGCGTTCGTGCTGGGCCGCCGGGCGGCGAACCGGCGGTTCACGTACGGCTACGGGCGGGCGGAGGATCTGGCGGGGATCGTGATCGTGCTGACGATCGCGGCCTCGGCGGCGTTCGCCGGGTGGACGGCGGTCGAGCGGCTGCTGGACCCACGGCCCGTCGCGCATGTCCCGGCGGTCGCGGTGGCGGCCCTGGTGGGGTTCGCGGGCAATGAGTGGGTGGCCCGGTACCGGATCCGGGTGGGCCGGTCCATCGGCTCGGCGGCGCTGGTCGCGGACGGACTGCACGCCCGTACCGACGGGTTCACGTCCCTGGCGGTGCTGCTGGGCGCGGGCGGAGTGGCGCTGGGGTGGCAGCTGGCCGACCCGATCGTGGGGCTGGCGATCACGGCGGCGATCACGCTGGTGCTGCGGGACGCGGCGCGGGAGGTGTTCCGGCGGGTGCTGGACGCGGTGGATCCGGAACTGGTGGACCGGGCGGAGCAGGCGCTGAGGGCGGTGCCCGGGGTGATCGGGGTGAGCGAACTGCGGCTGCGCTGGATCGGGCACCGGCTGCGCGCCGAGGTGGCGGTGGTGGTGGACGGGGAGGCGACGGTACGGCGGGCGCACGCCATCGCCGTGGACGCCGAGCACGCGTTGCTGCACGCGGTGCCCCGGCTCACCGCCGCGCTGGTGCACGCGGATCCGGCACCGGTCCCGGGCGAGACGGACCCGCATCTGGCGCTGGCCCACCATGCCCAGGCGGAACCGCATCCGGCACTGGCCCACCACGCCCCGACGGAGCCGCATCCGGCGCTGCCCCACCACACTCCGGCGGAACCGAGACCGGCGTGACGAAGACGACCGGGCCTGACGAAGACGGAAGGGGCAGGGATGCCAGGAAGCTCAGGCGACGCCCAACCCCTCCACCACCACCGCGCCCGGCAGTTCGGCGAACGCCTTGCCCGGGATCAGCAGCTTGCCGCGTCGGCGTCCGCTGCCGACGAGGACGTACGGCAGGTCGAGGACGGCGGAGTCGACGAGCACCGGCCAGTCGGCGGGCAGGCCGACCGGCGTGATGCCGCCGTACTCCATACCGGTCTCACCGGTCGCGGTGTCCATCGAGGCGAAGGACGCCTTGCGGGCGCCGAGCCGGCGGCGGACGGCGCCGTTCACATCGACGCGCGTGGTGGAGAGGACGACACAGGCCGCGAGGGTGGTCTCGCCGCCCCGCTTCCCGGCGACGACCACGCAGTTCGCGGACTGTTCGAGCAGTTCCTGCCCGTAGTGCTGCACGAAGACGGCGGTGTCGGCCCACTGCGGGTCGGTCTCGACGTAGACGAGCTGGTCGGCCGGGACGCTGCCGCTCCAGCCGCGCACGGCGTCGGCGACGGGGGCGATCAGCTCGTCGAGGCAGTCGGGGGCGGGGGTGGCCTGGTCGAAGTGTCCGATAGGTGCGCGCATCACGGCACCGTAACAAACGCCCGTCGGGCCGCCGGGAGGGGTGGTCTCAGTGCACGGGTGGCACGGACACGGCCATCATCAGCCGCATCGGTACGTCGCCCTCATTGCCGTACGTATGGGCGGCGTTGGCCTCGAAGGCGGCGCTGGCTCCGGCCGGGACCCGGTACGCCGTTCCGTCCACGGTGAGGGTCAGTTCGCCCTCGGTGACGTGGAGCAGTTCGGCCGTGCCGGTGGGGTGCGGGTCGGAGGTGCTGGACTCGCCGGGCAGCAGCCGCCACTCCCACAGTTCCAGCGGGCCGGGGGCCTCGGTGCCGGCGAGCAGCAGGTTGTAGCTGCCGGCGTCGGTGTGCCAGAGCCGGACGGCCTGGTCGGCGGGGACGATCCGGACCTTGGGGCCCTGTTCGTAGTCGAGCAGGGTGGTGATGCTGGTGCCGAGCGCGTCGCCGATCTTGACGACCGTGCCGAGGCTGGGGTTGGTGCGGGCCTGCTCGATCTGGATGAGCATGCCCCGGCTGACGCCCGAGCGGGCGGCGAGCACATCGAGGGTGAAGCCGCGCACCGCGCGCCAGTGCTTCACATTGCGCGCCAGGGACTGGGTCAGCAGTTCGAGGTCCGACACATTCCGTCCAACGTCTGGGCCATTGTCTGGTGATGGCTCTCTTGGATCACTGTCCTGGATAACCGTCTTGGATAACTGTGATGCACCTGGTCGTTCACCGAACTGTACTGCGCGAAGTACATGACAGCGGCACTGGGCAAGTCCGCGACTAGGCGGGGGCTCAGTCGGCGTCGCGTTGGGTCAGGCGGGCGAGGGCCAGCAACTGCTCCGGCGTCACCCCGGCCGGGATCGGCACCGGCGCCGGGGTCCGCAGCGGCGGCTGCCAGCCCTCGGCGGGGGTCCAGCGGCGTACGACCCGGGCGGGCGCGCCCGCCACCACCGCGTGGTCGGGGACCGTGCCGCGCACCACCGCTCCGGCCGCGACCACCACGTTCCGCCCGATGCGGGCGCCGGGCAGGATGACCGCGCCGGTCCCGATCCAGCAGCCGGGGCCGATCTCCACCGGTTCCATGCGCGGCCACTGCTTGCCGATGGGCTGGTGCGGATCGTCGTACGAGTGGTTGGTGGAGGTGACGTAGACGTACGGGCCGACGTAGCAGTCGCTGCCGATGGTGACGGTCGTGTCGGCGATGACATGGCTGCCACGGCCCAGCACCACGCCGTCGCCGATGCGCAGGATCGGTTCGGGGCCGAGGTCGAGGTCGGGCATCAGACCGGCGGTCAGGGTGACCTGTTCGCCCACGATGCAGTGGGCGCCGACCTGGATCCATGGCTCGCCGAAGACCGTGCCGAGCGGGAAGGCCAGTCTGGTGCCCGTACCCATCGCGCCGAAGCGGAAGCGGCCCGGTCGCTCGGCCGTGACGGAGCCCGTGCGCTGCACCCAGGCCCAGCCCGAGTGGACCGCGCGCTGCGCCATCCGGCGCCGCCAGGACGAGAACGTGTTCTTGCGCGTAGGCACGCGTTCACGTTACTCAGCGGAAGCGTCGCGCTGTGTGCCGGTGAGCTGTGATGTTCGCCCTACCGGGTGACGTACGGTGCGAGCGGTGACGTTCGCAGAGAGGTTCCGGCGGCTCTGGCAGCTCTGGCAGCTCTGGCGATTCTGGAGGTTCTGGTGTTCTTCGGGGAGACGGTATGACGCGGCAGGCGCTGATCACGGGCATGGGCGGCAAGGAGCCCGAGGTCGATCCGACGGCCTTCGTGGCACCGACGTCCACCGTGATCGGGGACGTGACCATCCGGGCGGGGGCGAGTGTCTGGTACGGGGCGGTGCTGCGGGGCGACGCGGAGCGGATCACCGTGGGCGCCGACAGCAATGTGCAGGACAACTGCACCCTCCACGCGGACCCCGGGTTCCCGGTGACCATAGGCGAGCGGGTGTCCGTCGGGCACAACGCGGTGGTGCACGGGGCGACCGTCGAGGACGACTGTCTGATCGGCATGGGCGCGACCGTCCTCAACGGGGCGGTGATCGGCGAGGGGTCGCTCGTCGCCGCGCAGGCCCTGGTGACGCAGGGGATGCGGATCCCGCCGGGGTCGCTGGTCGCGGGCGTCCCGGCCAAGGTCCGCCGGGAACTGAGCGCGGAGGAACGGCAGGGGCTGACACGGAACGGCACGCATTACGTGGAGTTGGGGAAGGTACACCGGGAGGTGCACGAGGGGTAGCGCCTCACCGCTCCCACCCGGCCACCTCCACTTCCATTTCCGCCTCCGCCTCCACCTCCACCGCCGTCCGCAGCCCCAGATCCCCCGAGGACGCCCCGACCCACACCGTCCGTCGCCCGGTGCCCAGCGCCCAGTCCTGGTGCTCGGGATGCCAGGACGACAGTGTGCGGGCGCCGATGCCGACGGTGACCTCCCGGCGCTCACCCGGCCGCAGCGTCAGCCGCCGGTATCCGGCCAGCACCCGCACCGGCTGATCCAGCGGCACGTCCGGCGACGGCCCGAGATACACCTGCGGCACCGCGATCCCCGTACGGCCGCCGGTGTTGCGCACGAAGAAGGTGACCGCCACGCCCTGCCGGGTGCGCCGCGCGCGGAGACCGTCGTAGGAGAAGGAGGTGTACGACATCCCGTGCCCGAACGGGAACAGGGGGCGCACGCCCTGCGCGTCGTACCAGCGGTGGCCGATGTGCACGCCCTCCGAGTACTCCAGGACGCCGTCCTGCCCCGGGTAGCGGTGGGCGTCGGAGGCGACCGGGTGATGGTCGTCGTCGGCCGGGAAGGTCTGGGTGAGCCTGCCGCCGGGGTCGCAGTCGCCGAAGAGCACGGCGGCCGTGGCGGCGGCGCCCTCCTGGCCCGGGTAGTACATCTGGAGGACCGCGCCGGTGCGGTCCAGCCAGGGCATCGCGGTGGCGGACGAGGTGTTGAGGACGACGGTGGTCCGCGGGTTGGCGGCGGTCACCGCCTCGATGAGCCGGGCCTGGTTGCCGGGCAGGGCGAGGGTCGTACGGTCCTGGCCCTCGGTCGCGTCCTCGTAGGCGAACAGCACCACCTGGTCCGCCTCGCGCGCGACACGTACCGCCTCCGCCACGTCGTCGCGCCGGGTCCCGGCGGTGATCCGGCGCAGCCGGAAGCCCAGCCCGGCGCCGCCGCCCTCGGCGGTGATGCTCAGCCGGTGGATGCCCGGGGCGAGTTCGCGGGCGGCGCGGCGGACGGTGAGTCCGTCGGGGGCCGTGCCGATCAGGCCGCCCATGAAGTACTCGCCGTGGTCCGGGAGTTGCGGGAAGAGTTCCGTGCCGTCGAGCCGTACCCGGGGGCGGCGGGCGGGGTCGCCGGAGAAGTGCAGGACGAACGTCCACTCGTCGGACGCGTCGAGGGTGAGTGTGCCGTCGTAGGTCCAGGTCTTTCCGGCGGCCACGCTGCGGTGTTCGGCGTCGAGGGACGGGGTGAACGCGGCCGGGGGGATGCGTCTGCCGAAGAGGTCCTCGCCGAGGGCGTACGTCACCTGCGGGGCGGGGGTCCCCGTCCTCGTACCCCCCGTGGCCCCCGCCCCCGTAGACCCCTTAGCCCCCGTACCGTCCGACTTGGTGGCATGTCCCGCTCGGGACCGGGCCGTGATGGCGTCGAGCGGGCTGTCGGCGCGGTCGGGGACGACGTGCGCGCTGCCGCCGCCGCTGGCGAAGGGCAGGGACGCGGACGGTCCGATCACCGCGATACCGGCGTGTCCGTCCAGCGGGAGGGTGCCGTGTGCGTTGTGCAGAAGGGTGGCGCCCGCCTTGGCGACCTCCAGGGCGACGGCCGCGCCCGCCTCGGGATCGCGCTCGGGGCGCGGCGGGGCGCTGCCGTCGAGCAGGCCGAAGCGGTCCATGACGGTGAGGATCCGGCGTACCGATCTGTCGACGTACCGCTCCGGCACGCTCCCTTCGCGGACCGCTGTGCGCAGGGCCGTGCCGAAGTACGTGCCGTCCGGCATCTCCATGTCGAGGCCCGCCGTGATCGACTCGACAGTGCTGCGGGCGGCGTTCCAGTCGGTCAGCACCCAGCCGTCGAAGCCCCACCGGTCGCGCAGAATGCCGGTGAGCAGGGTCTCGTTCTCGCAGGCGAAGGTGCCGTTGACCTTGTTGTACGCGCCCATGACCGCGCCGGTACCGGCCCTCACGGCGGCCTCGAAGGCGCGCAGTTCGACCTCGTGCAGGGTGCGTTCGTCGACCCGCACGTCGATGGACATGCGGTCCTTCTCCTGGTTGTTCAGCGCGAAGTGCTTGACGGTCGCGATCAGGCCCTCGTCCTGGACACCCTGGATCTCGGCGGCGACGAGATCGGCGCTGAGCAGCGGATCCTCCCCGAACGTCTCGAAGTTGCGGCCCGCGTACGGCGTCCGGACCAGGTTGACCATCGGCGACAGCAGCACGTCCTGACCGAGGGCGCGGCCCTCACGGCCGATGACCTGCCCGTAGCGGCGGGCGAGCGCCGGGTCGAAGGCGGCGGCCAGCAGCACGGGCGCGGGCAGCGCGGTGGCGTGCCGGGCGACGCGGACCCCGGCCGGGCCGTCGGCCAGCCGCAGCGGGGGGATGCCGAGCCGTCTCACCCCTGGGACGTAGCCCGCCTGGCCGAGCGGGGCGGGGTCGGTGGCCCCGTGCAGCAGGGAGAGCTTCTCGTCGAGGGTGAGCCGGGCGAGGAGTTGCCCGAGGCGGTGGTCGGTCCCGGCCGTGCCGGTCCGGGCCGTCGCGACCGCGTGCGCGGCGGGGGCGATTCCGCTGGTGGCCGCGGCGGCGACGGCGACGGCACCGCCCAGCAGACGCAGGAAGGATCGACGGGGAACGGTGTCGGTCATGATCTCACTGTGCGACAGCGGAGCGTGACGAAACGTCAGGCGGGGCTTCGGCGCGGCGAGCGAGAAGGGTGAAGGGGGTGGGAGTGGAGGGGAAGGGGGTGGGAGTGGGGGGGGAAGGGGGTGGGTGACGGCATGCGCCGGCGATGGCATCCGCGCCGTCGGCCACGGTGTGCCCCACCGAGCGCCGCCCGGCCCACCGTCGCATCAGCTATGGGGCCGCAACGTCCAGATCACCGTCATCTCCGTCGTGACGGCACCGTCCTCGCGCCGGATGGCGACGGCGACCGGGAACTCCGGGCGCCCGCCCGCGTCCAGTTCGGCGACGACCTCGGCGATCGGGCGCCCGAGGGTGGCGGTGGCGGTGACCGGACCTCGGGCGATCTTCCTGAAGTCGATCTCCGCGTGCACGGGCAGCGGCACGGCCCGCGCGAGCTGGTCACCGAAGGCGGCCAGGACGAGGGCGCCGCTGGCGGACTCGCCGAGCGTGAACATCGCGCCGGCGTGCGGCCCGCCGACATGATTGCGGTACTCCTCCTGGTCCGGGAGGAGGAGCACCGCCTTCTCCGGGGTGGTCTCCAGGTAGCCGAGGTTCAGGGTGCGAACCATCGGCACGGTGGCGGCGAGCAACTCGCCGATCGACATCTGATCTGCGCTCATGACCCGATATTACCCACGGGTAGCGACCGGGTGCCGCTGAGGCGCGTTCCTGGCATCGGTACGTTCCTGACAAAGGCCGGTGACCTCATCGTGTCCCGCCCCGCACTAGGGTTACGGCTCATGTGGCCAGGACAGCAGCCGCCCGGGGGCGAGCAGAACCCGCAGGAGAACCACCCGCAGCAGCACAACCCGTACCAGCAGCCGGGGTACCAGCAACCGAATCCGTATCAGCAGCCTGGTTATCAGCAGCCTGGTAATCAGCAAACCCCCTATGCACAGCAGCAGGCGCAGTGGACCGTACCCACGCCGGTGAGCGGCCCGCAGCCGCCGTCGGGCGGCGGTGGCGGGAACCGGACCAAACTGGTCGCCATCGTCGCGGCCACTGCCGTGGTGATCGCGGCGGGGGTCACCGGCTATCTGGTGCTGGGCGGCGACGGCGACGGCACCAACGACTCCGCGGACCCCAAGCCCAGCCTGTCCACCACCGTGGAGTCACCGGGGTCACCCGAGTCGCCCGAATCTCCCAGCGGCGCCGCGGAGAACCCGCGCGGCAACGAGACCGAGGAACCGACCGTGCCCGGCTGGAAGGTCGTGGTGAACCCGAAGTGGGGCATCGCCTTCGACGTCCCGGCGGACTGGGAGGTGCAGTCGCCGACGCTGGCCATCGGCTTCGAGGAGTCGGACTCGGACGACCCGAAGCCGCTCATCACCATGTCCGCGACCGCGCTGTACAAGTCCAAGTGGTGCACGAGCGACGAGAACAAGGACGGCAGCACCGAGGACACCTCGCTCGGCGCGGTCGGCACCAAGGGCGCGGACGGCGCGAAGAACACCGATGAGGTCGCGATCAACAATGTGTCCTGGTGGGTGTACGGCGGCTACACCCAGCCCGACCGTGAGAGCGTGCAGAGCCCCGAGAAGGCCGAGGCATTCAGCACCGACTCCGGCATCAAGGGCTCCATCGCCTGGGCACGCTCCACGAACACCCCGCAGACGGGCAAGTGCGCCAGCGACGGCAAGGCGCTCACCTTCGGCTTCAAGAACTCCAGCAACGACTTCGTCTCCTGGAACTTCTACGGCGCCAAGGGCGTGCAGGACGAGATCCCGGACGACACCGTCCTCCAGATCCTCAAGACCGTACGGCTGCACGGCGAACCGACCGGCGGCTGACCGGCGCACGCGCGGGCCCGGGGCGCGGCCCCGAGGCGCGGACCCGGGGCGGGACCCCCACGCGGGACCCCCACCCGGAGCCCGCCGCAAGCCCGCCCCGACCCGCCGGAAATCCGGCCATAGGTTTGGCAAGCGCGGGCCGGGCCAGCGATAGTCGGCCCGTGAAGAAGCCCCCCACCCGCCACCCGCCGTTCTCCCGCGTCCTGTCCCGCCGCCCGAACCGGCCCGCCTGGGCCGGCCGCAACTACAGCCTCCTCACCGGCGCGGCCTTCATCACCAGCCTGGGCAGCAGCGGCGCGCTGATCGCCGCCGCGTTCGCCGTGCTGGAATCGGGCGGCGACGGTGGCGACGTGGGGCTGGTGGCCGCCGCGCGCACCCTGCCGCTGGTGCTGTTCCTGCTGGTCGGCGGCGCGATCGCGGACCGGCTGCCGCGGCACCGGGTGATGGTCGCGGCGAACGCCCTGAACTGTGTCTCACAGGGCCTGTTCGCGCTGATGGTGCTCACCGGGCACGCCCAGTTGTGGCACATGATGCTGCTGTCCGCGCTCGGCGGCACCGGCCAGGCGTTCTTCAGCCCGGCGGCCGAAGGCATGCTGCTGTCCAGCGTGGACGCCGAGCACGCCAGCCGGGCGTTCGCGATGTTCCGGATGGCGATGCAAGGGGCGGCACTCGGCGGGGCCGCGCTCGGCGGCGCGATGGTCGCCGTGCTCGGGCCGGGCTGGGTACTGGCGGCGGACGCGGTGGCGTTCGCGCTCGCGGGGGCGCTGCGCTGGTTCCTGGACGTCAGCCATATCCCCGAGCGGGAGCCGGGCGGCGGGCTGCTGTCCGATCTGCGGGAGGGCTGGCAGGAGTTCAGCGGACGGCCCTGGCTGTGGACCATCGTCATCCAGTTCTCGATCGCGAACGGAGTGATCGCCGCCGCCGACGCGGTGTACGGTCCGCTGGTCGCCCGTGACCATCTGGGCGGGGCCGGTCCCTGGGGTCTGGCGCTCGGCTTCTTCGGCGCGGGCACGGTCGCCGGGGCGCTGCTGATGACCCGCTGGAAACCCCGTCGGCTGCTGCTCGCCGGCACCCTGGGCGTCTTCCCGCTGGCCCTGCCCGCGGCGGCGCTCGCCGTGCCGACGTCGGTCGAGGTGCTGTGCGCGGCGATGTTCCTGACCGGCGTCACGCTGGAGATCTTCGGCGTCTCGTGGATGACCGCGCTCCACCAGGAGATCCCGGAGCACAAGCTCTCCCGGGTCGCGGCCTACGACTGGTTCGGCTCGGTCTCCCTGGTGCCGCTGGCGACCGCGCTGACCGGCCCCGCCGAGTCGGCCTTCGGCAGATCGGGGGCCCTGTGGGGCAGCGCGGCCCTGGTCGTGCTGGTCACGGCCCTCGTCCTGTGCGTACCGGACGTACGGAATCTGCGGCGCCGGAGCAAGCCGGTGACCGCGGCGAAGACACCGGAGGCCCCGGAAGGCTCCCCGGCCTCACCCGCCCAGGCCGACCCCGTGGACTCAACCGCCCCGGCCGCCCCAGACCTCCCGGCGGATCGCGCGGACCGCCCAGGCCCCGCCGCCTCACCCGACACCGAAGGCCCCGTCCGGCGGCACGGGTGACGGCACGGCGTGCGCGTCGCCGACGGGCCGCGCGCCGCCGATGAAGTCCCGTACCGCGTCGCCGTGCTGGAC
Organism: Streptomyces sp. NPDC056734; assembly: GCF_042790455.1. NCBI lineage: Bacteria > Bacillati > Actinomycetota > Actinomycetes > Kitasatosporales > Streptomycetaceae > Streptomyces > Streptomyces sp. NPDC056734. Next base: position 77,649 of record NZ_JBHTZD010000023.1, on the reverse strand, counting down.
CCGGGCCGGAAGGGCGTCGGCGGACGTGCGCCGGGCCAGCGCCGCCGTGTCGACGGGCTGGTGGGAGGCGACGAACACGGCGTTCCCGAAGCGCCGCCCGCGCAGCACGCCCGGCTCGGCGATCAGCGCCAGCTCCGCGAACACCGTGCCGAACGTGGCGAGTTGCGATCGCAGAAAGGCGAAGGGCGCCGCGTCCGCGAGATTGGCGAGATAGACCCCGCGATCGGTGAGCACCCGGGCGACCTCACGGGCGTACTCGACGGACGTCAGATGCGCGGGCACCCGCGACCCGCCGAAGACGTCGGCGACGAGCACCTCGGCCGATCCGTCGGGGGCGCCCTCCAGCCAGGCGCGGGCGTCGGCCGCGTGGAGGGTGATACCGGCGTCCTCCGGGAGCGGCAGCTGCTCGGCCACCAGCGCCAGCAGCCCCCGGTCGGCCTCCACCACCTGCTGGCGGCTGCCGGGCCGGGTCACCGCGAGGTAGCGCGGCAGGGTGAGCGCGCCCCCGCCGAGGTGCACCACGTCGTACGGCTGCCCTGCCGGGCCCAGTACATCCAGCACATGCCCGAGCCGCCTCGCGTACTCGAACTCCAGATACGCCGGATCGTCGAGATCGACGTAGGACTGCGGAGCCCCGTCGACGGTGAGCAGCCAGGCGCGGGGCCGGTCTATGTCGGGCATGAGCCGGGCACTGCCGAGATCGGTGTCCCGCACCACGGGAAGGGCGTCGTCCACCCGTCCATTGTGAGCCCGCGCGATCCCGGCGACGCCGGGCAGGGCGGGGAGGCGGTACGACCCCGTCCGCCAGGGTGTCCGCCAAGGCGTCCGGCAGACCGTCCGGCAGACCAGCGCCGGGCCAGGCGGGCGGGAGACTGCGCGACCGGCCACCAGCCACCCACAGTCCCCCACCCCCGACCACCCTGAGAACCCAGCCCCCCTGAGAACCCAGCCGCCCGCCGAACCCGGCCGCCCTCAGAGACGACCCGGCACCCAAGCCGCCCTCAGAGCCCAAGGCCCCTCACAGCAGCGCGGTCACGGTCCCCGCGCCCACGGTCCGCCCGCCCTCGCGGATGGCGAAGCCCAGCCCCGCCTCCAGCGGTACGTCCCGCCCCAGCTCCACGGTCATCGTCACCGTGTCCCCGGGCGCCGCGACGGCGGCCTCGCCGAGGTCGACGTCCCCGACCACGTCCGCCGTACGGATGTAGAACTGCGGCCGGTACCCGGTGGTGACCGCCGTCGTGCGCCCGCCCTCGCGGGCCGAGAGCACGTACACCCGCGCCGTGAACCGCCGGCTGGGCACCACGCTGCCCGGCGCGGCGACGACATGCCCGCGCCGCACCGCGTCCCGCGCGACCCCGCGCAGCAGCAGCGCCACGTTGTCCCCGGCCTGCGCCTCCGCCATGGGCTTGCCGAAGGTCTCCAGGCCGGTGACGACGGACTCGATGCCGGCGCCGAGCACCTCGATGCGGTCGCCGAGCCGGACCGTGCCGCGCTCTACGGCGCCGGTGACGACCGTGCCCCGGCCGGTGATGGTGAGCACGTTCTCCACGGGTAGCAGGAACGGGGCGTCCAGGTACCGCTCGGGGATGGGCACATAGGTGTCCACCGCGTCGAGCAGCGCCTCGACGGAGGCCGCCCAGCGCGGGTCGCCCTCCAGCGCCTTGAGCCCGGAGACCCGTACGACGGGCACCGCGTCGCCCGGGTAGCCGTTGCGGGTGAGCAGGTCGCGGACCTCCAGCTCGACCAGGTCGGTCAGTTCCTCGTCGCCCGCGTCGGCCTTGTTCAGGGCCACGACGATGTGGTCGACACCGACCTGCCGGGCGAGCAGGACGTGCTCGGCGGTCTGCGGCATGATCCCGTCGAGCGCGGACACCACGAGGATCGCCCCGTCGAGCTGGGCGGCGCCGGTGACCATATTTTTGATGTAGTCGGCATGGCCAGGCATGTCGACATGCGCGTAGTGCCGGGTGTCGGTCTCGTACTCGACGTGCGCGATGTTGATGGTGATGCCGCGCGCGGCCTCCTCCGGGGCGCGGTCGATGCGGTCGAAGGGCACGAAGGTGCCGGAGCCGCGCTCGGCGAGCACCTTGGTGATGGCGGCGGTGAGCGTGGTCTTGCCGTGGTCGACATGGCCCATGGTGCCGATGTTGAGATGCGGTTTGGTGCGGACGTACGCCGTCTTGGACATGACGATTCCTCGAAGCCTGAGAGAAGCCTGATGAGGGAGAAGACGGGACCCCGGATTCCCACCGACCCTCCCCCTGCGGGGTCCGCCGGACGATCCGGGGAGGGTCAGCTTCGGGCGCCGTCGACTGCGGCCAGGAGGACCGGTACGGCAGCCTTCGGGGCATCCGCGGCTGCGGATGCTGCGAGGACGAAGGCGTACCGGAACATGACGCCGATCATCGCCGACGGCCCGCGCCACGTCGAACGATTTTCCCAGGCCCCGGGCGACTCCTGGGCGCCACGGGCCCTCGCGGCTCAGGGCGCCGCCGGACCCGCGCGGCTCCTGCTCCTGACTACGCGCCGACGTTCTTCAGCGCCTCCCGCACCGACAGCGGCGCGAACCGGCCGCCTTCCCGGGCGAGGAAGGCCCGTACGGCGTCCGGGTCTGTCTTGGCGTACTCGCGCAGGGCCCAGCCGATGGCCTTGCGGATGAAGAAGTCGGGATGCCCGGACTGCCGCAGGCAGTAGCCGAAGAGCCGGTCGGCGTCGGTGTGTTCCTTGTGGCGCAGCTGATGCAGCAGGGCGGTGCGGGCGACCCAGAGGTCGTCGTCGGCGATCCAGCGGTCCATGTCGGCGGTGAGCGCGGTATCGGCGGCCACCAGGGCGCCCACGACATGCGCGGCGAGCAGATCGACGGTGTCCCACCAGGAGCCGCTGGTGATGAGCCGCCGGGTCACCGGCAGGAACGCGGAGGAGCAGCGGCCGGTGTGGCGGCGCAGATAGTCGACGGCGAAGTACTGGTACTCGCGCTCGGGCAGTGCCCAGCAGCGCAGGGCGACGGCCGTGCAGTCGGCCTCACCGGGGCGGGGCGTACCGGCGAGGACCGTACGGGACAGGGTCCGCCGGACGGGGGTGGTGAGGCCGAGGAAGGGGGCGATGTCCTTCATGTACGCGCGCATGGACGCGGCCCGTTCCGGGTCGGCGGCGGCCGGGTAGGCGGTGGTGAGCCGCGCCAGCAAGGTATCGGCCAGCGCACTGTGCGGCACCCCGGCCGTGACCCCGGCCGTTCCCTCTTCTGTGACGCCCATGAGACGAACCATACGGCGATCACACTTATCCGTCGGATACTGTCGCCGAATGCTCGATGCCACCACCCGTTCTGGGGGCACCGACACGGCCGCATCCCCGGCCGCGTCCTCCGCACTCGCGCACGCCGCCGCTCTCCCCGCCGGTGCCGTGCCCCCGCGCCCCGGACTCACCGCCCGCTGCACGAGGGCGCTGCTCTCGCCGTGGGCCCGGTTCTCGCTGCTGGTCGCGCTGCTCGCCGGGGCGGCGTCGACCGTTCTGCTGTTCGAGCCGCAGCGGCTGCTCCAGGACGGCTGGCCACCCCAGCTCGGTGGTCTGCTGGCGGCGCTGGTCTTCGCCGGGGCGTACGGCGTGGTCACCGTGGCGTTCGTGCCGCGCCCCCTGCTGAATCTGGCGGCGGGCGCGTTGTTCGGGTCGCAGGTCGGGATCGGTACGGCGGTGGCCGGGTCGGTGATCGGCGCCGGGATCGCCTTCGCCCTCGGCCGATTCCTGGGGCAGGACGCGCTGCGCCCGCTGCTGCGGGGGCGGTTGCTCACCGCCGTCGACGGCCAGTTCAGCCGGCACGGCTTCCGCTCGGTGCTGGCGGTCCGTCTCTTCCCGGGCACGCCCTTCTGGGCGGTGAACTACTGCGCCGCCGTCTCCCGGGTGGGCTGGTTCCCCTTCCTGCTCGCGACCGCGCTGGGCTCGATCCCGAACACGGCCGCGTACGTGGTCGCCGGGGCCCGTGCCTCGACCCCCACCTCGCCCGCCTTTCTGATCGCCCTGGCCTGTATCGCCGTACCGGGCCTGGCCGGAGCGGTGGTGGCCTGGCGTAAACGCCATCACCTGCGGGGCCGCCCGGCGGCGAAGGACACAGCGGCGGTCTGCCCGTCGGCGGACGACGGACAAGCTCCGTAGAGCGTCAGCTCCGGACGGCCTCCAGGATCATCGCGTTGGCCAGCCCGCCCGCCTCGCACATGGTCTGGAGGCCGTAGCGGGCCCCGCGCCGCCGCATCTCGTGGACCAGCGTGGTGGTCAGCCGGGTGCCGCTGGCGCCCAGGGGGTGGCCCAGGGCGAGGGCGCCGCCGTTGACATTGACCTTGGCCGGATCGGCGCCGGTCTCCTGCTGCCAGGTCAGTACGACACTGGCGAACGCCTCGTTGACCTCGAACAGGTCGATGTCGGCGAGGCCGAGTCCGGCCCGGCGCAGCACCTTCTCGGTGGCCGGGATCACGCCGGTGAGCATCAGGAGCGGGTCGGAGCCGGTGACGGCGAAGCTGTGCAGCCGGGCGAGCGGACGCAGGCCGAGCCGGGCGGCGGTCTCGCCGGACATGATCAGGACGGCGGAGGCGCCGTCGCTCAGGGGGCTGGCGTTGCCCGCGGTGACGTGCCACTCGATCTGCGGGAAGCGCTCGGCGAAGGCGGGGTCGTGGTAGGCGGGCCGGAGCCCGGCGAGGGTCTCGGGGGTGGTGCCGGGGCGCACGGATTCGTCGCGGGTGACGCCGTCCAGCGGGGCCACCTCGGCGTCGAAGCGGCCGGCGGCCCAGGCGGTGGCGGCCCTGTGGTGCGAGGCGGCGGCGAAGGTGTCCAGGCGCTCGCGGGTGAGGGACCACTTCGCGGCGATCAGTTCGGCGCTGATGCCCTGCGGGACCAGTCCCTCGGGGTAGCGGGCGGCCACACCGGGGCCGAAGGGGTCGGCGCCGGGCGGGACGTTCGACCACATCGGCACCCGGCTCATGGACTCCACCCCGCAGGCGACGACGATGTCGTACGCGCCCGACAGCACGCCCTGGGCGGCGAAGTGCGCGGCCTGCTGGGAGGAGCCGCACTGGCGGTCGACGGTGGTCGCGGGGACCGTCTCGGGGAAGCCCGCCGACAGGACGGCGTACCGGGTGGTGTTCATGGCCTGCTCGCCGACCTGGTCCACGGTCCCGCCGATGACGTCGTCGATGAGCGCCGGGTCGACGCCGGACCGCTCGACGAGGGTGCGCAGGGTGTGGGCGAGGAGTTCGACGGGGTGCACCCGCGCGAGGGCGCCGCCCGGCCTGCCCTTGCCGATGGGGGTGCGTACGGCTTCGACGACGACGGCGTCACGCATAGCGCGGCCTCCTTGGCGGCGGGGGGCAGGACGGGCGCGGGCGGCGCGATCAAGGACGTCCAGCGGCCACCTCACCCGCACCCCTGATGAGTAGGAAATCCAAACCCACCCTACTTTGCATGGTTGGAAAATCAAACCCTCACTACACTGGGCCCATGGCCGCCCGAAAAGACGCTCGCCCCTGCTCGATCGCCGACACCCTGGCGCTGGTCGGCGAGAAGTACTCGCTGCTCGTCCTGCGGGAGGTGTGCCTCGGCAACGGCCGCTTCGACCAGCTGGTGCGCAACATCGGCGCCCCCCGCGACATCCTCGCCACCCGGCTGCGCCGCCTCCTGGACGCCGGGATCCTCACCAAGCAGGTCTACAGCGAGCGCCCGCAGCGCTTCGAGTACCGGCCGACGCGGGCCGGGCTCGAACTGGAACCGGTACTGATGACCCTGATGGCCTGGGGCGACCGCCATCTCCACCCGGACGACGACCGCCCGATGGTGATCGAACACAGCTGCGGGCAGGAACTGATCCCGCGGATCGTGTGCCAGGCGTGCGGGGAGCAGGTCCGTCACGAGGACCTCAGGGCCCACCCGCAGTCCCCGGGCTGGACAGTGACCGGCCCGACCGCCGCGTAGGCGTCACCGGCCCCGCCCCCGCCCCTCAACACCCAACTCCCGCACGGACCGCACGCACCTCCCACCCGTGAAGCCCCTGTGTCGGGGGCGGGCGCACGGGACGCTACGCTGCCTCCACCACACCCGATCACCCACATGGCCGTGCTCGGTGTGACCGTCGCCCGTTTCACGATCGGCACTTGGACTCCCAACTTCCATGTCTTGGTTCGAATCACTCATCCTCGGACTCGTCCAGGGGCTGACCGAATTCCTCCCCGTGTCCTCCAGCGCGCATCTGCGGCTGACCGCGGCCTTCTCCGGCTGGGAGGACCCGGGTGCCGCCTTCACGGCGATCACCCAGATCGGCACGGAGGCCGCGGTGCTGATCTACTTCCGCAAGGACATCGGGCGGATCGTGGTCGCCTGGTTCCGCTCGCTGTACAGCAAGGAGTGGCGCCGGGACCACGACGCCCAGATGGGCTGGCTGGTGATCATCGGCTCGATCCCGATCGGCGTGCTCGGCGTGACGCTCAAGGACCAGATCGAGGGGCCGTTCCGTGACCTGCGGATCACGGCGACCATGCTGATCGTCGTCGGCATCATCATCGGCATCGCCGACCGGCTCGCGGCCCGTGACGAATCGGGTGGCCGCCACCGCGCCCCCAAGCAGCGCAAGGGCCTCCAGGACCTCAACGCCAAGGACGGCCTGATCTTCGGCCTCTGCCAGGCCTGCGCCCTCATCCCCGGCGTCTCCCGCTCCGGCGCGACCATCACCGGCGGCCTCTTCATGGGCTACAACCGCGAGGCCGCCGCCCGCTACTCCTTCCTCCTCGCCATCCCGGCGGTCCTGGCCTCGGGCCTGTTCGAACTCAACGACGCCATGGGCAGCGGGCATGTCACCTGGGGCCCGACGATCTTCGCGACCGTCGTCGCCTTCGCCACGGGATACGCCGTCATCGCATGGTTCATGAAGTACATCAGCACCAAGTCCTTCATGCCGTTCGTCTGGTACCGCATCGCCCTCGGCATCATCATCATCGTGCTGGTCATGGCGGGTGTACTGAGCCCGCACGCGGCGGAATCGACGGGCTGAGCCACTGCTCCCGAGCGGCTCTCGACCGCCGCCCGGCCACCTCCCGACCGCCGCCCGACCGCCGCCCGACCGCCTCCCAGCCGCCTCCCGACCACCGCCCGGCCGTCGATGGTGCTCCCCGACCGTCCGGTCAGACCGTCGGGGACAACCCCGCCGCCCACGACGCCAGCGTCTCGAAGTCCGGGTTCAGCAGGCCCAGTCGTGGGCTCACGTAGTGCAGGAGGGCCGGGGCGTCGTGGTGGTCGGCGACGAACTGCCGGTCCACGTCGTCGATGTCGTCGTCGATCCACGCGAACGCCCGCCCCCGCGCCCACGCCACCACGTGCCGGGTCTTCCAGAAGGTGGGGTCCTCGGGGGTCCGGTCCCGGGCCGCGCTCGGTGGCCAGGCGATGACCGGCAGGGACTCCAGGCCGATCTGCGGGGCTATCCACTCGTTGGCCTCCGCGGCCCATGTGGTGCACCAGACCAGTTCGAAGGGCAGTGCCCGCAGGGCGGGACCGTGGTTCGGGTTGAGCCACACCCGCAGCGGCTTCTGCCACGACTGCTCCCAGCCGGTGGGCCGCATGCGATGGGTCAGATAGCCCTCCGGTCGCCGGAACGGCTTCGCGGCGTACGGGTTGAGCGGGCCGTCGACGTCGATGAGGAGGAGAGGACGGGTCATCATCTGGCGGCATCCCTCGGTGGTGGGGTGTTCGAATCGCGAGCCGGACTGGGCGTCAACGATGCCCCAAAGCAGCCTCGTACTCACGTTCCCCCGCGCCCGCACCACGCCGTTCATGCCGTTCGTCCGGTCCCGCGCCCCCCTCGGCGTCATCGTCTTCCTGCTGGTCATCGCGGGTGTCGACAGGGTCCGCGCGGCCGTTCCGCCGGGCCGATCCTGGCCAGTTGCCGCCCATCGCCGTAGCCGGCCGGTAGCGCAGTGTCAGTGCTTGCCCCTAGGCTTGCCGCATGTTCCCAGATTCCGTGCCCTTTGGTTCCGTGCGGTCTGCCGCCGAGGTGAACGAAAAGATCCGGGCGCTGTGGCTGCGCGCGGGCGGTTCTCTGTCCACCCAGGAGCGCGCGGAGTACGAGCTGCTGGTGGTCGAGTGGGCGGCGGCGATGCGCGGCAACATCGTCGAAGCGGCGTGAGCAAGGCAGCAACGGCGGCAACCGCAGCGGCCCCGCCATGACACGATCCGCGCCATGGAGCATCTCGCCGACGTCCCGGCCCGCCAAGGGCTGATCATCTTCCTGAACGGCACGACCAGTTCGGGCAAATCAGCCATCGCCGCAGAGCTGCTGCGGATCCTGGACGAGCCGTACTTCCATCTCCCCGTGGACGCCTTCCACGCGCTGCGCTCCCCCGTCCCGGTGCCGCCGGACGCGTTGGACACGCTGCTGCACCGCACCTGGCGTGGCTATCACCGCGCGGTCGCGGGCATGGCGGCGGCCGGAAATCACGTGGTCATGGACCATGTGCTCAGCGCGAAGTGGCGGCTGGAGGACTGCCTCGCCCTCTTCGCCCCACGCGATGTGGTCCTCGTCGGCGTGCACTGCCCGCTCCCGGAACTGGAACGCCGTGAACGCCTGCGCGGCGACCGGCCGGCCGGCCTCGCCGCCCGCCAGCTCCCCCACGTACACGCCCACGGCGTCTACGACATCGAATGCGACACCAGTACGACGGATGCGGCGGCGTGCGCCCGTCGTATCAAGGAGTTCCTGCCGCACCGGCCCACCCCGACCGCGTTCGAACGGCTGAGCGGCGGCCTGGTCTGAAGCCGCTCAGCGTCCGCCCGACACCCTCAGCACCGCGCCGGTCGTGAACGAGGCATCCGGCGACAGCAGCCAGGCGATGGCCGCCGCGATCTCCCCGGGGTCACCGGGCCGGCGCAACGGCGTCGTCGCCGCCATCCGCTCCGCCCGGCCGGGATCGCCCATCACCGCGTGCATCCCGGTGTCGCTCACCCCGGGCGCCACGGCGTTGACCCGCACCCCGTCGGGCCCGAGTTCCTTGGCCAGACCCAGCGTCAGCGCGTCGACGGCCGCTTTCGTGGCCGCGTAGTGCACATACTCCCCGGGGCTGCCGATCGTCGCGGCGGCGGACGACACATTGACGATCGCCCCGCCGCCCCGCCCGGTCATCAGCTGGGCCGCGCGGCGCGAACACAGCAGTGTGCCCAGCAGATTGACGTCCAGAACCCGCCGCAGATCCGCCGGGTCCGTGTCCGCGAGGCGTCCCAACGGCCCGGTCACCGCCGCGTTGTTCACCAGTCCGGTGACCGGCCCGGCCTGCGCCTCCGCGATCTCGAACAGCCGCGCGACCTCGCCCTCGACCGAGGTGTCGACCCGTACGGTCACACACCGCCGCCCGGCCGCCCGTACCCCGTCGGCCACCCCTTGCGCGGCCTGCTCGTCACGGACGTACCCGACGACCACGTCATGTCCGTCCGCGGCGAGCCGCAGACAGGTGGCGGCGCCGATCCCCCGGCTGCCGCCGGTGACGACAGTGACGGGACCAGTCATCCGGGCCTCCCCGACCATTCCTGAGCCATGCCCAGGCTATTGCTGGATCCGAGCCGTTCTCCGGGTCCCCCGCTGATCGTGATCAAGCCTACGGCCGGACATGCGCCGGCAGATCGTCCGGCAGCGGATACGGCCGCTCCGGCGGCAGCAGTTCCGTCGCGCGGCCGAGATCACCGGCCCGCACCAGCGCGTGGACCTCCGCGGCCAGCGGTGTCACGTCCTCGATGCCGACGATCCACTCGTCCGCGTACCGGCCCGCCGCCTCCCCCGCGAGCCCGAGTTGCAGCGACCGGTACGGCAGCGGGCCGAAGCGCAGATCGCGCTCCGGGTCCCACTGCACCCGCGTGGGCGCCCGCCGCAGCTGTTCCTTCCAGGCGGCCCGGTCGCCGTGCAGATCGGGGACGTAGTGCGAGAGGCAGGAGTGACGCAGCGCCCATAGAAACCCCTCACGGGTGATCTCGACGGCCAGGACCGTCTCCTGGTCGGCCTTGGCGCCCCAGCCGCAGCGGTACATCATCCAGCGGAAGGACGGCTTGATCCCCCGGCCGGTGTGACGGTCGGGATCTGGATGGGCGGGATCTGATCGTTCATGCCCGTAAGCCTCCGGCCTACCGTCGATCTTCGGCCACCGAATATCGACACGTCGAGCGAATGTCCTGCGCAGCCCTTGGCTGTGCACTCCTGATGTTCAACACTGATCGTGTGACGCAGCGTGTGGAGCTTGCGACGGTGCTGGATCGGCTGGCCGTGGACGGACTGATCACCGATTACGCGGTGACGGTCGACGACGGCGACTGGGAGGGGTACCGAGAGCTGTTCACCACAGACGGGCGGGCCGACTACACCTCGGCGGGCGGGATCGAGGGCGAGGCGGGTGCGGTGGCCGACTGGCTCGCGGAGAGTCTGCGGGGGTTTCCGGCGCGGCAGCATCTGATCGTCAACCGGCGGGTGCGGTTCGAGGTCCTGGAGCGGGACACCGGCGACGTCGCCCGGGTGCAGGCCGACTATGTCAATCCGATGGCCACCGCGGGCGCCGACGGCGGCTCGGCCGTGCCCGACTTCGTGTGCGGCGGACGGTACGCGTTCGGGCTCGTGCGCACGGCCGACGGGTGGCGGCTGCGGCATGTCGCCGTACAGGAGAAGTGGCGGCGGCTGCCCTGACCCTGCGCCGGCACCCTCGGCACCCGCTGTACCCGGATCGGCGACGCCGCCACACTGGACGCATCCGTGGGAAGGCGTCGTATGAAGTCGTGGGACCACTGGCTCACCTCCCCCTGGCGCCGCTCGGTCATCGCGGCGGGCGCGGGCGCGCTGCCGCTGGTGGCGTTCCCGGCACCGTCGCTGTGGTGGTGCGCGCCGGTCGCGCTGGTGCCGTGGATCCTGCTGGCGCGCGGGGCGGTCAGCGGGCGGCGGGCGCTGTACGACGGCTGGTGCGGGGGTTTCGGCTTCGTGCTGGGCGTGCATCACTGGCTGCTGCCGAATCTGCATGTCTTTACGTTCGTCGTCGCGGCGCTGCTCGGTGCCCTGTGGGCGCCCTGGGGGTGGCTGGTGCGCCGGTTCCTCGGCGGGCCGCCCTCGCCGGGGCGGGTCGGCGCCGCGCTGCTGGTGCTGCCGTCGGGCTGGCTGGCGGTGGAACTGGTGCGGTCCTGGCAGGCGCTGGGCGGGCCCTGGGGCATGCTCGGGGCGAGTCAGTGGCAGGTGGCTCCGGCGCTGCGGCTTGCCTCGGTCGGCGGGGTGTGGCTGCTGAGCTTCCTGCTGGTGGCGGTCAATGTGGCGGTCGCGGTGTTGGTGGTAGTGGCGGTGGTGCTGCGGGCGCGGCGGGTGTCGGCGGTGGACGGCGGCCGGGGGTCGGCGGTGACCGGTCCGATGGCGGAGACCGGAAACCAGACACCGGCGACAAGCGGAAGCCAGGTACCGGCGACAACCGGCAGCCAAGCACCGGCGACGACCGGTCCACCCGCGACCACCGGAAACCAGGCACCGGCGACACCCGGCCCAGCGGCAACGACCGGCGGCCGGGTACCGGCGGTGGCCGGGCTGGTGGCGGTCGCCGGGCTGGTGGTCAGCGCCGCCGCCGCGTCCCTGGCGTGGGTGTGGGCGCCACGCCCCGAGGTGGGTGAACGGGTCGCCGTGGCCGTCGTACAGCCGGGGATCGTGGAGGGTGCCGACAGCGGTGACCGGCGGTTCGAGCGGGAGGAGCGGCTGACGCGTGAGCTGGCCGGGCGGGGGGTGGAGCTGATCGTGTGGGGCGAGTCCAGCGTCGGGTTCGACCTGACCGAACGGCCCGATCTGGCCGCGCGGATCGCCGCGCTGTCCCGGGAGACGGGCGCGGAGATCCTGGTGAACGTGGACGCGCGGCGGTTCGACCGGGCCGGTATCCACAAGAGTTCGGTGCTGGTGGGGCCGCAGGGGCTGACCGGGGACCGGTACGACAAGATGCGGCTGGTGCCGTTCGGTGAGTATGTCCCGGCGCGTTCGCTGCTGGGCTGGGCGACCTCGGTCGGCCAGGCCGCGGGCGAGGATCGTGAGCGGGGCACCCGGCAGGTGGTGATGGACGTCGGCGACGGGCTGCGGATCGGGCCGATGGTCTGCTTCGAGTCGGCGTTCCCCGATATGAGCCGGTCGCTGGCGCGGGACGGGGCCCAGGTGCTGATCGCGCAGTCGGCGACCTCGACGTTCCAGCGGAGCTGGGCGCCGGAGCAGCATGCCTCGCTGGCCGCGCTGCGCGCCGCGGAGACCGGGCGGCCGATGGTGCACGCCACGCTGACCGGCGTCTCCGCGGTCCACGGCCCGGACGGCGAGCGGGTCGGCGCCCCGCTGGGCACGGAGGCGAGTGTGACGCGCGTGTACGAGGTGCCGCTGGCGGACGGGGTCACCCCGTATGTGCGGTACGGCGCCTGGCCGGTGTGGGTGGCGCTGCTGGTGCTGGCCGGGCTGGGCCTGGCGGAGGGGCTGCGCGCGGTCAGGCCGCGGCGGGACCGTCCTGCACCGCACGCACCACGCGCTCGCACAGCTCGTGCGTGGCGAGGGCGTCCCGGGCGCTGAGCACCTTCCCGGCCCGTACGGCGTCCAGGAAGGCCAGGGCCACCTGTTCGATGCCGCGCTGCCGGGCCACCGGCACCCAGTCGCCGCGCCGCCGCACGGTGGGCTGACCCTTGTGGTCGATCACCTCGGCGATGTTGAGCACCTGGCGCTTGGTGTCCTGCCCGGAGACCTCCAGGATCTCCTCGGTGGAGCCGCTGAGCCGGTTCATCAGGCCGAGCGCGGTGAAGCCGTCCCCGGCGAGCTGGAGCACCACGTGGTGCAGCAGCCCGTCCACCACCCGCGCCCGCACGCTGACGTCGTCCACCCGGCCGGGTACCAGGAAGCGCAGGGTGTCCACGACGTGGATGAAGTCGTCCAGGATCATCGCGCGGGGTTCCTCCGGCAGCCCGACGCGGTTCTTCTGCATCACGATCAGTTCGCGCGGATGGTCGGCGCACTGCGCGTAGGCCGGGGCGTACCGCCGGTTGAAACCGACCGCGAGGCTCACCCCGCGCTCCTCGGCGAGCGCCACCAAGCGCTCGGAGCCGGCGAGTTCGTACGCGAGCGGCTTGTCGACGTACGTGGGGACGCCCGCCTCCAGCAGCCGGGCGACGATCTCGGGGTGCACGGCGGTCGGAGCGTGCACGAAGGCCGCGTCGAGATCCTGCGCGAGCAGTGCGTCGAGCGTGGTGTGGCGCTGCCCGGCGGGGAGGTGGAGGCTGTCGGCGACCCGGTGGAGGGTGGCGGGGGTACGGGTCTGGAGGTGCAGTTCGATGCCGGGCCTGCTGCCGAGCACCGGCAGATACGCCTTCTGCGCGATGTCACCGAGCCCGATGCAGCCGACCTTCACGCCATCTCCCCGCTCTTCGGTCCGTGGGACGCCCGTCAGTCCTCAGTCCTCAGGGCGCTCGCCCGCCCCGGTCTGCTCGGAGCATACGGTGTCGTCCGCGCCCGGCTCCGTCCGCGTGTGCGATTCCCTTGGCGGGTGCCAGTCGGCGATCCCGTCGAAGCCCTTCAGGAACAGCGTGGGCCCGGCCTTCGACAGCGCCGCGACCGCAGTGTTCCGTACGGCGATGGCGGCCCGGTTGTCCGTCAGGTTGAGCCGCGCCACCCGCAGCGCCCGGCGGGCGATCCGGGTCGTACGGGGCAGCCGTGCGGCCGAGTAGGCGGCGAGGTCGGTGTGGTGGTGGGCGAGGACGATCGCGTCCTCGATGGCCTGGTTGCCGCCCTGGCCGAGGTTGGGCGGCATGGCGTGCGCGGCGTCGCCGAGCAGGGCGGCCCGGCCCCGGTGGTAGGCGGGCAACGGCTCGGCGAGGTGGTGGACGTCGTGGCGCAGCACGTCCCCGGGCCGGGCGGCGGCCAGCACGGCCGGGATGGGGTCGTGCCAGTCGCCGTAGCGGCGCAGCAGTTCGGCGCGTTCGTCGGGGGCGCGCTCACCGGCCGGGGCGAGGGCGGCGGCGTACGCGTAGACCCGGCCGTCCTTGAGCGGGTGGGTGCCCCAGATACGGCCCCGGCCCCAGGTCTCGTGCGAGGCGAACGACGCGCCGGGCACCGGGATGGTGATCCGCCAGGTGGTGAAGCCGGAGTAGACGGTCCCCGGGTGGGCGGGGAAGAGGGCGTGCCGTACGACGGAGTGGATGCCGTCGGCGCCCACCACCAGGTCGGCGGTGAGCGGGCCGTCGACGGTGCGGACCTGGGCGGGGCGGGTACGGTCGCCGGGGTCACCGGGGTCGGTGACGGTCGCCTCGGCACAGGTGCGGATCGTGCCGTCGGGGAGGCGGGCGGCGAGGGCGGCGATGAGGGTGGCGCGGGGCAGCAGCACGAGCGGCCCCCCGAACCGCTCGGCCACCGCGGTGGCGTCGGTCCGCGCCAGCCAGCGCCCGCCGGGGGTGCGCAGGCCGCCGTCGCCCTGCCAGGCGGCCAGGGCGCGGATCTCGTCGCCGAGTCCGATGACGTCCAGGGCGCGCAGGGAGTTGGGGGCGAGGGAGATCGCGGCGCCGACCGGTTCCAGCGAGGGCGCGCGCTCCAGGACGGTGACGCGCACGCCGCGCCGGTGCAGGGCCACGGCGGCGGTCAGTCCGCCGATCCCGCCGCCGATGACCACGGCCGTCGTCGTCTCCCGCATGGCTCTCCTCCTAGGACACCGACCCGCTCACTACATCCACAGTGGCCCTCACTACGGGTGTAGTGGCTTCTGTCGTCGCGACTGTACTACAGGTGTAGTGGGTGAGGATAGATCGCGATAGATCGCCGGGTAGATTGACCCCCATGCCCGAACGACCCGCCAGCGCCTCCGCCGGCACCTCCGCCGGCGTGCCCACCAGCGCCCCCGGCGTCGCCAGCCGTGCCGAGCTGGTCGCCGACACCGCCATCGCCCTGCTCGCGGCGCGCGGGATGCGTGGGCTGACCCATCGCGCGGTGGACGAGGCCGCGGGACTGCCGCAGGGCTCCACCTCGAACGTGGCCCGCACCCGCCAGGCCCTGCTGGAGCTGGCGGTACGCCGACACGCCGAGCGGGAGGCCCAGGTACTGGCGCTCGGCGAGATGCCCGACCCGCGCGGCGGCCCCGAGTCGCTGGTGAACGGGCTGGCCCTGGCCGTCCACCGCTCCCTCACCGACCATCGTGAGCTGCTGATCTCCCGCTACGAACTCGCCCTGGAGGCGACCCGGCGCCCCGAGCTGCGCGCCTACTACGACGCGACCGGCGCCGTCTTCCGCGCCCAGCTGGCCGCGCTGGTGTCGGCGATGGGCTCGACCGCTCCCGACCGGCACGCGCTGTCGCTGGTCGCCTGGACGGACGGGCTGATGTTTTCGTGCGCCGCGGGGTCGTTCAGCGCGGAGGTGCCGGGGCTGGCGGAGGTGCGGGCGGGGCTGCGGGAGCTGGTGACGGGCATGCTGGGCGAGTGACGCACCCGGCAGGCGCCGACCGGAACCCGGCGCCGGGAGACCTGGCGGATGCCCCTTCCCGCAGGTCAGGATGCATCCATGACCATCGAACGCAGTGAACCCGCCCAGACCGCCGACGAACGCACCATGCTGGAGGGCTGGCTCGAATACCACCGCGCCACCCTCGCCGTGAAATGCCAGGGCCTGACCGACGAGCAGCTTCGGACCGCGTCCGTGGCGCCGTCCGATCTGACCCTGCTGGGGCTGGTACGGCACATGGCGGACGTCGAGCGCGGCTGGTTCCGCAGGGTCCTGGCCGGAGAGGACGCCCCGCCGATCCACTACACCGCCGAGGACCTCGACGGCGACTTCCGGGTCACCGAGGCGGACACCTGGCAGGACACGTACGCGACCTGGCAGAGCGAGATCGCCGTCGCCCGCCGCCACGCGTCCGGCTTCGCCCTCGACGACCTCGCCAAGGGCAGCCACCACAGCACGGACGAGCCCTTCAATCTGCGCTGGATCTACACCCACATGATCGAGGAGTACGCACGGCACAACGGGCACGCGGATCTGTTGCGGGAGAGCGTTGATGGGGTTACGGGGGATTGAGGGACGTGGCGGGAGGGCGGGGCGCGGTGACCGGGTAGGGCCGGGCGGGCGCGGGTGGGGCCGGGCGGGGGCCGGGTGCGGCTGACGCCGGAGGGTGGGGTGGGGCGGCGCACGCTGGCGGGTGCGGGGGCTGGCCTCGGCGGCCGAAGCAGCGGGGCGGCGGGGCGGCGGGGCGGCGGGGCGCGAGCGTGAGGCGGCTGGGGGCTGGGGGCTGCGCCCGAGGGCGAGCCGGGCACGCGTGCGGGCGACCGGTGGACCGACCTCGACAGCCGGAGCGGGCGCCTCCGCGGGGCCACCCGGACCCCCGGCCCGCACTGGCAGCCGTACCGGCAGCCGCACCGGTACCCACGGGCACCGCGCCTCGCCTCGCCTGGCCTCGCCCCCAGGGCGTCAGCCGTCGTGCGGGAACACCCGCCGGTCGGGGCCGGAGATCACCCGTGTGGGTCATCCTGTGCCTGTCCGGGGCCGGGAAACGGGGCGGAGCCACCAGAGTGGCCCGGGTGCATCGAACGACGACCACCGCCACGCTCCTGGTCACCGTGGCCGTCTCGGCCCTCACCGGCTGTACGACGGTCCAGCGCCCGCCCGCGCCGGGGCCCTCGGCGACGCCCGTGCAACCGCCGGTGCCCCGGCCCGACGGCAGCTCGGGACCTCAGATCGTGCAGGCACCGGCCCGCGAGGCGCTGGAGATGATCGGCCCGACCCGGCCGCCCGCCGCACCGCAGCCGACCTCGACCGGCCGCCCGGCGGCGCCCCCGGCCACCACTCCCCCGGCGCCGAAGTCACGGGCGCCGCGCTCCGACCCGCCCCCGAGGGCGGACCGGCCCGCACCCCGGCCGCCCCGGCGGTCGACCACCGCCAACGACCTCGCCGACTCGATCGGCAAGGACGTCCGCGGCCGGACGGATGTCTGCGCGCTCGGCAAGCAGTACGGCGGCTGGCGCGAGGACAGCCCGGAGGCGCGGATCTGCGAGCAGACGTACGGGCGTTGAGGCGTGGTCCGGGCGGGGCCGTACCGCGATCCGCGCCCGGCCGTAGCCGTCCGTCGCCCCTGCACGACCGGTCGAGCCGGTCGGGCCGGTCGGGCCGGTCGAGCCAGTCGGGCCGGTCGGGGCCGCCACCCGCGGGCTTCCCCCTCGCCGCCCGCCGGGCCTCCCCTATTCCCCTCCCCCTTGGTCCACGGCCAGCCGTGTCTCCAGGCGGCCGATCGCCGCCCGGACGCCCTTGCCGTACCCGTCGTCGGCCAGGGTGGCGCAGGCACGGCGGGCACGGCGGACGTGGGTGCGGGCGGCGTCGGCGCGGGCGAGCCTCAGATAGTCGGCGGCGAGGTTCAGATGCAGCGAGGGGTACAGCGCCCGTACCGCGACCGTGCTCCCGGGGTCGGCGGGGCGGCCGTCCGTCAGCTCCTCGGCCGCCGCCAACGCCCGCAGGTCCCAGGCGAGTTCGTCCGCCGGGTCGTCCTGGGTGTCGGCCAGGTAGTGGGCCAGTGTGCAGCGGTGCAAGGGGTCGCCGTGCTCACCCAGCTCGTCCCAGAGCCGCAGCAGGCGGTCGCGGGCCTCCTCGCGGTCGCCCGCGTGGTGCAGCATGACGACCTGCCCGATCCGGGTCATCAGAGCGTCCGGCACCGACTGCTCCTGTCGCTCCGTCACCACGGCCTCCGCCCGTTCGCCGACTGTCCCGGACGACGCTAACCGCCACCGGCGGCGATCCCGCAGAGGCGGGTCCGGACCGGCCCGCAGTGGACCGGCCCGGCGCAGGGCTCAGGCCAGGTTCGGGACGGTCCAGTCGATCGGCGTGTGGCCCTGTCCGGCGACCGCCTCGTCGATCTGCGTGAACGGGCGCGAGCCGAAGAACTTCTTCGCGGACAGCGGGGAGGGGTGGGCGCCCTTGACGACCACATGGCGGCTCTCGTCGATCAGCGGGAGCTTCTTCTGCGCGTAGTTGCCCCACAGCACGAACACGGCCGGGTCGGGCCGCTCGGCGACCGCGCGGATCACGGCGTCCGTGAACTTCTCCCAGCCCTTGCCCTTATGGGAGTTGGCCTCGCCGGAGCGGACCGTGAGCACCGCGTTGAGCAGGAGCACGCCCTGGCGGGCCCACGGCATCAGATAGCCGTTGTCCGGGACGGGGGTGCCCAGCTCCTGGTGCATCTCCTTGTAGATGTTGCGCAGGGACGGCGGGATCCTCACCCCGGGGCGCACCGAGAAGCACAGGCCGTGGCCCTGGCCCTCGCCGTGGTACGGGTCCTGGCCGAGGATCAGGACCTTCACCTCGTCGTACGGCGTGGCGTCGAGGGCGGCGAAGACCTCCTCGCGGGGCGGGTAGACAGGTCCGCTCGCCCGCTCGTCCTCCACGAACTCCGCCAGCTCCTTGAAGTAGGGCTGCTGGAGCTCGTCGCCCAGGACTCCGCGCCAGGACTCGGGCAGCATGGCGATGTCGGTCACGTCAACTTCCTTACGGTGTGCGGTCGCTTCCAGGTCTTCGAACCTGCTCCCAGAACCTACAGGCGACCACTGACAATCGACTCCCGGCCCAGCCTTCGCCCGGCCCTGCGACGGCCCGGGAAGCCCGGGAAGCCCGGGTCGGCCCGGGCCGACCCCGCTCGGCTACCAGCTGGTCTTCCGCGACAGCGTCCACATCATCATGATCGTCGACGGGTCCAGGGCCTGTTCCCCGCCGGCGATCTCCTCGCTGGCGGCGATGTACTGCTTGCCCTGCCACAGCGGCAGCAGCCGGGCGTCGTCCACGAGGATCTGCTGGGCCTCCTCGAAGTCCTTCACGACCTGGGCCCGGTCGCTCTCCTGGCGGGAGCGGGGCAGCAGGACGCCGGTGATCTCCTCGGCCGGGTAGGGCGTACCGAGCGCGTTCTGTTCGCCGACGAAGGGGGCGATGAAGTTCTCGGCGTCGGGGAAGTCGGGGAACCAGCCACGGCCGAAGACCGGGTACTCGCCCTTCTGGTAGCCCTCGACGTAGGTCTTCCAGGGGCGGCTCTTGAGGGTGATCTCGAACAGGCCGGACTCCTCCAGCTGCCGCTTCAGCTCCTTGAAGAGGACGGCGGTCTCGGAGCCGTAGCGGTCGGTGGTGTACCAGAAGGTCAGCTCGACCGGGGTGGTGATGCCCGCCTCGGTGAGGATCTCGCGGGCCTTGTCGGCGTCGGGGTCGCCGTAGTCGTCGAAGAAGCCGGTGGTGTGGCCGGTCAGGCCCTTGGGGACCATGGAGTACAGCGGTTCGACGGTGTCCTTGTAGATGGTGTGCGCGATGGTCGGGCGGTCGACGATCTGGGCGACGGCCTTGCGGACGGCGGGCTCGCCGGCCATCGGGTCCTCGGGGTTGAACACCAGGTAGCTGATGTCGGTCCCGGTGCCCTCGACGAGCTGGAGCCCGGAGTCGGGGTCGGTGCTCTGGAGGTCGACGATGTCGTCGGCGGCGAGACCTCGGTAGGTCAGGTCGATGTTCTTGGCCTTGAGGGCCTGGACCATCTCGCCGGAGTCCTGGAAGTAGCGGATGGTGACCGCATCGTTGCTGCGCTCGGCGAAGCCCTGGTAATTGTCGTTGCGGACCAGTTCGGCCTGCCCGTTCTCCTGGTAGGAGGCCAGGCTGTACGGACCCGAGCCGGTGATCTCGGTGCCCTCGCGCAGGGCGTCGGCCGGGTAGTGGTCGGGGTCGACGAGGGACATCGCCGGGGTGGCCAGTACGAACGGGAACGTGGCGTCGGACGTCTTCAGGCGGAAGAGCACCTGGTCGTCGCCCTCGGTGTCGATCCGTTCGAGGTTGCCGAGCAGCCCCGCCGGACCGCCGGGGACGTTGATCGTCCGGATCCGGTCGATGGAGTGCTTCACGGCCGCCGCGTCCAGCTCGTGCCCGTCGGAGAAGGTGAGGCCGTCGCGCAGGGTGCAGCGGTACGCGGTGTTCGAGGAGTCGGTGAACTCGCAGCTCTCGGCGGCGTCCGGCTGTGGGGTGGTCGCGCCGTTCGGGTAGCTCAGCAGCGTCTGGTAGATGTTCCGGTACAGCTCCCAGGAGCCGTCCCAGGACGCGGCCGGATCGAGCGAGCTGGGTGCGCTCGTGGTGCCGACCACGATCGGGCCTTCGTCCCCGGAACCGGTGTCGGAGAACAGTCCGCATCCGGTCGCCAGGGATATGGACGCGATGGCGGCGATTGGCCGCAGGCATCGGTTCCGGTTGAACACGCGCTCGCTCCTCGATCTGCCATGCCAAGGGTGGGCAGACCCTACCGCAGCCCATAGCGGTGTGAAGCACGGTTGACCGACCAGATGGATCAACTGGTGAATGATTACGTTGTCATGGCCGAAATGTCCCCTGGAAAGACGCCGGAGACGCGTCCGTGGGGCGACAGAGACGCGTCATCCGTCAAGTGGGGGGCGGTAGTTGGGGGGCGATTGCCTACCCGGATTCACCGTCTGCTCAGTTTCACCGTCTGCTCAGTTTCACCGTCTGCCCGGTTCACCGCCCGCCCAGGTTCGCGGTCAGCTCACCCCGGCGTTCAGGAAGATCCCCCCGTCCACCACCAGCGTCTGCCCGGTGACCCAGTCCGACTGGTCGGACGTGAGGAACGCGGCGGCGCCGCCGATGTCGGAGGGGACGCCGAGCCGGCCGAGGGGGTAGGCCGCGGCGGCTTCCACCTCGCGGCCCTCGTAGAGAGCCTGGGCGAACTTGGTCTTGACGACGGCCGGGGCGATGGCGTTGACCCGCACCTTGGGGGCGTACTCGTGGGCCAGTTGGACCGTCAGGTTGATCATCGCCGCCTTGCTGACGCCGTACGCGCCGATGAACGGCGAGGGGGCGAGCCCCGCGACGGAGGCGATGTTGACGATCGCGCCGCCGTTGTCCTTCTGCCAGGCGTGCCAGGTCTTCTGGGCGAAGCCGAGCGCCGAGATGACGTTGGTCTCGAACACCTTGCGGGCCACGCCCAGGTCGAGATCGGCGAGCGGGCCGAAGACCGGGTTGGTGCCCGCGTTGTTCACCAGGAAGTCGACCCGGCCGAACACCTCCATCACGCGTGCCACGGCGACCGCCTGATGGGCCTCGTCGTGGGCCTTGCCCGCGACGGCGATCACCCGGTCCGCGCCGAGCCGCTCGACCGCCTCCTCAAGGGCGTCCTCGCCCCGGCCGGTGATGCAGACCCGGTCACCGCGCGCGACCAGAGCTTCGGCGACGCCGTACCCGATACCACGGCTCGCACCCGTGACCAGGGCGACCTTCCCGGAGAGCGGGGGGCGCCCGGCCGCGCTCGCGGCGTCTGCCGTGTCTGCCGTGTCTGCCGTGTCTGCCGTGTTCGTCATATCCGCCACATCCGCCACGTCCACCGCAGTTGCCTTGCCTGTTGTCTTGCCCGCTGCCCTGCTGCCTGCTGCCGTGCTGCCTGCTGCCCTGTCAGGCATGTTTCAGGCATGTCTCCCGCGCGCCTAGTCGAGCGGTCCGCCCGCCACGTACAGCACCTGGCCCGATACGAAACCGGCCGCGTCGCCCGTGAAGAAGGCGACGGCGTTGGCGATGTCGGCGGGCTCGCCCACGCGCTGGACCGGGATCATCGAGGCCGCGGCGGTCTTGAAGTCCTCGAAGCCCATGCCGACGCGTTCGGCGGTCGCGGCGGTCATGTCGGTGGCGATGAAGCCGGGGGCGACGGCGTTGGCGGTGACGCCGAACTTGCCGAGTTCCTTGGCGAGGGTCTTGGTGAAGCCCTGGAGTCCGGCCTTGGCGGCGGAGTAGTTGACCTGGCCACGGTTGCCGAGCGCGGAGGACGAGGAGAGGTTGACGATCCGGCCGAAGCCCGCGTCGACCATGTGCTTCTGACACGCGCGGGACATCAGGAAGGCGCCGCGCAGATGCACGTTCATGACGGTGTCCCAGTCGTCGACGCTCATCTTGAAGAGCAGGTTGTCGCGGAGCACACCGGCGTTGTTGACGAGGATCGTCGGGGCGCCCAGCTCCTCGGCGACCCGTGTGACGGCGGCCTCGACCTGGGCCTCGTCGGAGACGTCGCAGCCGACGGCGAGGGCCGTGCCGCCCGCCGCGGTGATCTGCTCCACGGTGTCCTTGCAGGCGGCCTCGTCGAGGTCGAGCACGGCGACCGCCCGGCCCTCGGCGGCCAGCCGTACGGCGGTGGCGGCACCGATGCCCCGCGCGCCTCCTGTGACGATCGCGACGCGCTGCTCAGTGGTGGACATGGCTGCTACTCCTCGCCCTCGGGGATGCGGCACCCGCGGCCGGTCCGACCGATTCGGTGAGCGACCGCTTAGTACCTTCAGCAGGACGTGACGCTAGAAGCCCTGGCACCCGGTGTCAACGGGGCACGGCCCGATGTGATCCATTACCGCCCGTACCGCCCGTACCGCCCGTACCGCGCCGGGTCAGCGCACCAGCAGGTCCAGCAGCCGCCGGGTCTCCGCCGCCGGGTCCAGGGTCAGCCCGGTGTGCACGGGGCCCGGTTGCACGACCGTCGACCGGGGCGCGACCAGCCAGCGGAAGCGCCGCCCGGCGTCGTCGCCGCTCGCCTGCCCGGCCCCCTCGCCGCCCGCGCACACGCCTTCCACCGCGCGCAGGGCGGCCCGCACGCCGGTCACGTCGGCGTCGGGGTCCAGCGCGCGTAGCCGTGTTTCGTCGAGGTGGGTGAGGGCGCCTACGTATCCCCGGGCCCGGCAGTAGAGCAGGACGCCGGCGTTGATGCACTCGCCGCGCTCCACGCGCGGGACGACCCGCAGCAGGGCGTACTCGTAGACGTCCCGGTCACCGCCCTGTCCGGCCCGGGTGATGTGGCGCTCGGTCATTGCCCCGGCCACGTTGATCCGCTGGTTGCTCACCGGGGGCCCTCCAGGCCGTTGATGCGGTCGTGGACGCCCGCTGCGCGCGCGAGCAGCGGTCCGGCGTAGGCGCGGCGCAGGTCGTCGGGCGTGTCGAAGCCGGGTTCGCCGGTCAGCCAGGCGTCCGGGACCAGGGCGGTGACCTCGGCGAGCAGTTCCTCGGTGATCTGCGGCGCGAGCCGCGCGGCGGCGGCCGTGACGTCCGGGGCGAAGGGCCGCAGGGCGTGGTCGGAGGCGTCGTAGGGGCGGGCGGCGGAGGCGTCGGCGCCGGGCCAGTTGTGGTGCCAGATCATGGTGGCGCCGTGGTCGATGAGCCACAGGCCGCCGTGCCACATCAGCAGGTTGGGGTTGCGCCAGGAGCGGTCGACGTTGTTGACGAGCGCGTCGAACCATACGATCCGGCCCGCGTCCTCGGCGCTCACCTCGAAGGCGAGCGGGTCGAAGCCGAGCGCGCCGGAGAGGAAGTCCATGCCGAGGTTGGGGCCGGCGCTGCCCTTGAGCAGTTCCTGGACCTGCTCGTCGGGTTCGCCGAGCCCGAGCACGGGATCCAGGGCGACGGTGACCAGCCCGGGTACCCGCAGACCCAGCCGGCGGGCCAGCTCCCCGCACACCACCTCGGCGACCAGCGTCTTGCGGCCCTGTCCGGCGCCGCGGAACTTCAGGACGTACGTCCCGAGGTCGTCGGCCTCGACGAGTCCGGGCAGGGAGCCGCCCTCACGCAGGGGCGTGATGTAGCGGGTGGCGGTGACTTCCTTGAGCATCGCCCCAGGTTACTGGGGCGTTCACAAGCGTCGCGGGCCGCCCTGTGGCGCAGGCGTCTCGATCGGGTGAAGATCCGCGTGACGGTGAACTCCGTCCGCTTCCCGACCGTACTTCCTGCGAGACCGCGAAACCCTCGCAGATCCAGAAAGATCACACCACGTCCCTGGAGGAACGCCAGCATGGCCAGCGATTCGCTTCACCCCGCCGTCCGGCCCGCCCGTCGTACCGTCATGGCCGCGGCCGGGGCGGCCGGGCTCGCCGCGGCGCTGACCGCGTGCGGTTCGGGGGACGACAGTTCCTCCTCGTCGTCCTCGGACGCGCCGGCGGCCTCCGGCAGCGCCCCGGCCGAGGGCGGTGCCGTGCTCGCCCTGACCACCGACATCCCCGAGGGGGGCGGCAAGGTCTTCGAGGCCCAGGGGGTGGTGGTCACCCAACCGGTCGCCGGGGAGTTCAAAGCCTTCTCGTCCGAGTGCACCCACCAGGGCTGCGCGGTGAAGGACATCGCCGACGGGGTGATCACCTGCCCCTGTCACGACAGCCAGTTCTCCGCGGCCGACGGCAGCGTGCGGCAGGGGCCCGCGACCCAGCCGCTGCCCGCCGCCCAGATCAGCGTGGAGGGCGATGAGATCAGGCTGGTCTGAGCGCGGATCCGATCGGCCGAGCACAGGTCAGCTCGACCCGAGCCCGGCTCCTGCCGATC
Organism: Streptomyces sp. NPDC056734; assembly: GCF_042790455.1. Lineage (NCBI taxonomy): Bacteria > Bacillati > Actinomycetota > Actinomycetes > Kitasatosporales > Streptomycetaceae > Streptomyces > Streptomyces sp. NPDC056734. Next base: position 53,318 of record NZ_JBHTZD010000023.1, on the reverse strand, counting down.
CGACCCTGCCGGGAATCTCCTGGCGGCGACGTTCGAGGCACCCCAGGACCTCGTGTCCGTGGTCGCGACCGCGACGACCAGCGCGAGGGTGTGGCGGATCATCGCGGCGGTGCACTCGGCGGGCACTCCCGCGACGGCGCCCGAGGCGGCCACGGCGCCGGTTCCGCGGTTCACTGCGTCGAACACCGCGTTGGGGATCGCCACGTTGACGGAGACGCCGGTGACGATCACCGTGCGGCGGCCCGGATTGCGCGGCAGCGCGTCCACCTCGGCGCCCTGGGTCGGCGACAGCCCGTGCGGCCGTCGTACGACGGTGTCGTCCTCGGCTACTTCGATCGGCGGGGCGTTGCGGCTGGCGGCGCGGCCGGCGGGGCGGCATTCAACGAGGGCGTGGACGACTTGGACGCCGCTCTCGTGCGCGGCGGCCACCAGCAGGGCGACATTGGCGAGGGCGCCGGACGCGCGGGCCTGCCGGGCGTGGGTCGGTTCTCGACCGCGCCACCAACTCCGCCAGACCCGTCACCGTCCGTTCAGGGAGACCGTATGGCCGCCATCGCTCAGCGCCGGAGCCGGTAGATCACGATGTCCGCCGAGGGGCCTGACGCGTTTCTCGCCGTGGAGCGGACCTGCCGGGTGGCGACCATGGCCGCCGACGGCACCCCGCACCTCAGTCCCCCTGTTGTTCGCCGAGGACGGCGGCGTGCTGTGGCTGTACTCGCCGCTCACTGACCCGGAGCAAGCGCTGGGCCCGAGCTGCGCCGGGACGCACGGATCGCCGTGGTGGTGAACGCCGGGCACGACTAAGGGGAGTTACGCAGGGTGGAGCTGACCAGGTGAGGTGGAGTTCGTCGGGGAGCGCCGCGCGCCGGAGAACCGGCTCCTGAACTCGTCGCCGTGGAGCGGCTGTTCGCCCGGAAGCACTTCGCCCTCGACGAGCTGCCCCACGACGGCCGACATGCCTGGCTGCGGCTGACGCCGGAGACGGTGGCGTCGTGGGACTTCCGGAAGGGGGGTGGGGCGGGGGCATAGCACCGCCGACCCCGCCCGGTCGCCGGACCGCCGGAGGCAAGGGGTGGGGCGGAGATGCAGCACGGCCCACTCCGTCCGGTCGCCGGGCTGCCGGAGGCGGCGAGGCGGGACGGAGGCGCAGCACGGCCGGCCCGTGAGCCCACCGGGCACCCGGAGGCAGGGCGGCGAGCCGGGGGCACTGCATCGCCGACTCCATCAGGCCACGGGACCACCGGAAACCGGGCGGTGGGCCGGGGCACTGCACCGCCGCCCCCCTCACATCACTGGACCACTGGACCACCGGACGACCGGACGACCGGACGACCGGACGACCGGACGCAGGCGATGGGCCCGGGCATTGCCCCCTCAAACCACCCGACCACCGGAAACCAGGCGGTGGGCCGGCGAAGTGGCGCCGGTTCGGCCGGGCGGGGTGACGGACGCGCCGATCTTCTCGCCGGCCATGCGCAGGGCCTTGACGGCCGCGCGGATCGACGGGCGGCGGTCGGCGTCGGCGCGCCAGACTACGTAGACATGGCGCTGTACCCGCTGCTTGAGCGGGACCGTGACGACGCCGGGTGGCATCGGGTGGCGGCCGAGCAGGGGGGCGATGCAGACGCCCAGCCCGGCGGAGACCAGGCCGAGCTGGGTGTGGGTCTCGGCGGCGCGATGGCCCAGGATCGGCTCGACACCGCGCGAGCGCAGGGTGAAGACCAGCCACTCGTGGCAGAACTCGCCCTCGCCCCAGGTGATCCACTCGTCGTCGGCGAACTCCCCGAGGTCCACCTCGTCCCGGTCCGCGAGGGGATGGTCGGCGGGCAGGGCAACGTCGGCCGGGTCGTCCAGGATCGGCGCCTTGACCAGCCCGTCGGGCAGCGGCAGCGGCTTGTTGTACCAGTCGAGGACGACGGCGAGATCGAGGTCCCCGCGCACCACCCCGCGGATGCCGCCCTCGGGCTCCAGCTCGCGGGAGCGCAGCCGCAGCCCGGGGTGTTCGGCGCGCAGCGCGGACAGGGCCAGCGGGAACAGGCCGCGCGCGGCGGTCGGGAACGCCGACAGCCGCAGCTCCCCCACCACCTGGCCCCGCTGTGCCTCCAGATCGGACTGAGCGAGCTGCACCTGCGACAGGATCCGGGCCGCGTGATCGGCGAGCAGCCGCCCGGCGTCGGTGAGCCGTACACCCCGCCCGTGCTTGGCGAGGAGCCGCTGTCCCACCTCGCGCTCCAGCTTGGCCATCTGCTGCGAGACGGCCGAGGTCGTGATGTGCAGCCCCTCGGCGGCACCACTCACCGAGCCGTGCCGGGCGAGGGCGTCGAGGGTGCGCAGCCGGTCGAGATTCAGCATGGCCCCAGCCTACGCACAATTAAGCGTTGCTACGAGATACACCGCACGAGATTTCGATTGTGCTACGACGTCAGCGGCGCGATCGTGGACCGCATGACCACCGTCCCCCGCACCACCGCCTCGGGCGCAGCGGGACTCCCCGCCGCCACCCGCCCGAAGGGTCCCCGCACGGACTGGCGGCTGCGCTTCGCCGCCCTGTCGCTCGTCTGGGGCTTCAGCTTTCTGCTGATCAAGGTGGGCACGGACGGCTACGCCCCGTTCCAGGTCACCCTGGGCCGGCTGGTGTTCGGTACGGCGGTGCTGGCGGCGGCGATGGCCGTGCGGCGGGAGCGGCTGCCGCGCGGGGCCCGTACCTGGGCACATCTGACGGTCGCCGCGCTGCTGATCAACGCGCTGCCGTTCTCCCTGTTCGCCTACGCGGAGCTGACCATCCCGTCCACGCTGGCCGGTATCTGCAACGCCACCTCCCCGCTGTGGGGCATGGCCCTGTCGCTGGTGGCGCTCTCCGAGGACCGGCCGACCCGGGTCCGCGTGGCCGGGCTCGGCATCGGCTTCCTGGGCGTGCTCACCGTGCTCGGCGCCTGGCAGGGCTTCGCCGGTCTGGACGCCACCGGCACGGCCCTGGCGCTGCTCGCCGCCCTGAGCTATCCGATCGGCTGGATCTACGTCCGCCGCACGCTGGCCGGGTCGAACGCGTCGCATCTCTCCCTGACCGGAGCGCAGTTGCTGCTGGCGACGGTCCAGCTGGCCGTCGTCACTCCCCTGTTCACCTCCGCGCCGGACGGGTTCCACCTGCTGCCCCTGCTGTCCATCGCCGCCCTGGGCACGCTCGGCACGGGCTTCGCGGTCCTGGTCCAGTACGGCCTGGTCGCCGAGGTCGGTCCGACGACGGCCCAGATGGTCACGTACTTCATCCCGGTCATCGCCACGGCAGCGGGCGCCGCCGTACTGGGCGAGTCACTGACCTGGTCGACACCGGTAGGGGCGGCGATCGTCATCACAGGCGCGGCACTGACCCAGACCCGCCGAAGACAACAAGGCGACTGACGCCCGGGGGGGGTACGGGGGGGACGGGGGGAACAAATGCCGGACCAGCCCAGCGCCGCACGGGAAAGGCGCACGGGAGATCGCAGAGCAACCCCAACGCCCCAGGAAGCACCGGCAATCCCAGGCCAACCCCAACGCCCTTAAGGGGCGCGGGGAACTGCGCGACCAGCCCACCACCACCCGCACCCGCACACACCCAGCACCCCCACCCACCCCGCGCCCCCACAAGCCCGCGCAGCGACCCCGCACCGCCCTCTACCACCTACTACGTACTACCTACTACCTACACATACCGCCGATCCGCCACCCCCGGCCCCACCGCCTCCGCAATGGCGTCAGCCAGCCCCTCCACCTCCCCCTCCCGCAAGGTGGACACCGTCACCCGCACCCCCGGCGGCGCGCTCATCCGGAAACGGGCGCCGGGCGCCACCGCCCACCCCGCGTGCAGCAACCGCGCCACCGCCCCGGTCTCGTCGGGCACCGGCACCCAGACATTCAGCCCGCTGCGCCCGAACGCCGGGACCCCGCGCTCGGCGAGGGCACCGATGAGCGCCGCGCGCCGCGCCCCGTACGCCGCCGCGACCGCCCGCGTGTCCACCGCGCCGCCGCTCCACAGCCGGGCCACCGCGCGCTGGACGAGCCGGCTGACCCAGCCGGGGCCGAGGCGCTGCCGGCCGCGCACCCGGTCGACGGTGACCGGATCGCCGGTGAGCACGGCGAGGCGCAGGTCGGGACCGTACGCCTTGGCGGCGGAGCGGACGAACGCCCAGGAGCGGGTCGCCCCGGCCAGCGGAAAGAGCGGGAGGTCGACGATCCGGTGGCCGTGGTCGTCCTCGATCAGCAGCGTGCGCGGAAACCCGCGGAGCACCTCGCGCAGGGCACGTGCGCGGGAGGCGTTCAGGGCGGCGCCGGTGGGGTTCTGGGCGCGGTCGGTGACGATCAGGGCGTGGGCCCCGGCGGCGAGGGCGGCGCGTACGTCGTCCGGGAGCGGGCCGTGGTCGTCCACCCGGACCGGGACCGTACGCAGTCCCAGCGCCGGGATCAGATCGAGCAGGCTGCCCCAGCCGGGGTCCTCGACGGCGACCGTGTCACCCGGTTTGAGATGGGCCGCGAGCACGCGCTCGATGGCGTCCAGGGAGCCGGAGGTGACGGCGAGGGGCCCGTCCGGCACCCCGTCGGCGTCGAGGTCGGCGCGGGCGCGGCGGACCAGGCCGGGCTCCTCGGGGGCGGCGCCGTAGAGGACGGGTTCGCGGTCGGCCTGGGCGGCTGCCTCGGCGAAGACGCCCGCCAGGGAGGGCAGCAGCGCCGGATCGGGATTGCCGGCCGCCATGTCCCGCACCCCCTCCGGGACGTCCACCCGGAGCTGCTCGCGCCCGGTCGTGGCCGGTTTCGCGCGCACCCGGCTGCCGCGCCGCCCGGCGGTCTCGATGACTCCGCGTTCGCGCAGGACGCGGTACGCGGCGGCCACCGTGTTCGGGTTCACGCCCAGGCGCTCGGCCAGCTCGCGCATCGGCGGCAGCGGCTGCCCCGGCGTCAGCTCCCCCGCCGCCACCGCGCGCTCCACGCTCGCCGAAATCTCCGCTGCGCCCCGCCCACTGATCGGATACTCTACTAGCACAAACCTAACTATGCACTAGTACAATGGAGATCGCCATGCCGGACACCACGGGGACGACCACGACACCGGGGACCGCGACGCCGGAACGGGGCCTCTCGACACCGGGAACGGAACCGTCGGGAACGGATCCGTCGGCAACCGAACTATCAGGAACCGCCACACCGGATACCGCGGCACCGGAATCCACCACACCCCCGCAGCCGGCCACCCCCTCCTACACCGCCACCGACCGCACGGTCCCCACCCGTGACGCCGACCGCGCCCGGTACGACAAGGAGATGGTGCACGCGATCCTGGACGAGGGCTACGTCTGTCATCTCGGCTTCGTCCGCGACGGCGCCCCCGTGGTGCTGCCCACGCTCTACGGCCGGGTCGGTGAGCGGCTCTACGTCCATGGCTCGACCGGTTCGCGCCCGCTGCGGATGACCGGCAAGGCGGACCCGGGCCTGCCGGTGTGCCTGACGGTCACCCATGTCGACGGGCTGGTCCTGGCCCGCTCCGCCTTCCACCACTCGATCAACTACCGCTCGGTGGTGGTGCACGGCATCGCGCGCGATGTGACCGACCCCGACGAGAAGCGTGCCGCGCTGGACGCTCTGGTCGACCATGTCGTCCCCGGCCGCGCGGCCGACTCCCGGCCCGCCAACCGCAAGGAGCTGGCGGCGACCGCCGTGATCTACCTCGACCTGGACGAGGTCTCCGCGAAGCTGCGCACGGGCGGGGTGAACGAAGAGCCGGAGGACCACGCCCTCCCCCACTGGGCCGGAGTGGTCCCGCTGCGCAAGGGCTACGACGCCCCGCTCCCGGACCCCGGCCTGGCCTCCGGCACCGCCCTGCCGGACTATCTGGCCCGGCTGTGATGCAGACCCGCTGGGACGCGGTGGACGTACGGGCGGGGTATGGGGGCAGGACCCCACGGGGAGACGCCCGCCCCCCGTCCATCAAGGGAGGGGCGCCGGGGCCGAGGTCACGCCCGCCCCACCCCCCACCTCCACCCCAGCCCCCGCCCCCTTCGCCTCCGCCACCGCGAGCCCCGCCACCGAGCCCAGCATCAGCAGGGTGCCGATGACGGTCGGCGCGGTGAGGTGTTCGCCGAGCAGGACGACCGCGAGCCCCGCCGCGCTGACCGGTTCGAGGAGCATGATCACGGAGACGGTGGCGGACCGGATGACGGCGGCTCCGGCGAAGTACAGCGCGTAGGCGAGGGCGGTCGGGACGGCCGCGATGTACACCACCAGCCAGACCACCCGCAGCGGGTCGGCGGTGTGCGGCACCAGCCCCTCGACCAGCGCGAACGGCAGCAGGCAGACGGTCGTCACGGCGAACGCCCACACCGTCGTGCGCGAGGCGTCCGTGCCACCGTCGCGGCCCCAGCGGCGGGTGAGCAGGGTCATCGCGCAGTATCCGGCCGCGGACAGCAGGGCGAGCGCCACGCCCCACGGGCGTACGGAGGTGTCACCGCCGCCGAGGACCAGCACCCCGAGCCCGGCGAGCGCACCGGCCACGGCGAGCACACCGCCGCGTCCGAGCCGCTCCCCCATGGTCAGCCGGGCACCGAGCGCGATCAGTACGGGCCCGGCGCCGAGGGTGACCACGGTGGCGACGGCGAGACCGGTGGCGGCCACGGCGGCGAAGTAGGCGGTCTGGAACACCGCGAGGCCGACCCCCACGGCCCCGGCGCGCAGCGCCTTGCGCCGCAGCGGCTCGGGCACGGCGACGGCCGGTGCCGTGGTGGCCCGGGGCCGTAGCGCGCGAGCGGCGAGCAGCAGTACGAGTCCGGCGGCGCAGCGCCAGAAGGACAGGGTGACCGGGCCCATGTCGCTGGCCTCGTAGACCAGCGAGGCGGCGGCGCCCGCGGTGCCCCAGGCGACACCGGCGACGATCAGATAGGCCAGGCCCCGCCCGACGGGCAGCCCGCCGACGGACCTGACAGAAACAGAAGACGAAGACGAAGACGAAACGGAGGGCGAAGCAGCAGGCGAAGCAGCCAAGCAGCCTGAAGAAACCGAGGAATCTGAGGAATCTGAGGAAAAGGACACGCGTTGTCTCCGCAGTCGCGCGTGGTGCGCGGAAGTTCGTGGAGGGACCGCCGCTCAGCGGGGTTTGCGGACTTCGTCTGCGGGCAGCACCGTCACGCCCGGCGAAGTGCGCGGGGCGTGGGTATTGGAGAGCCCGCCTCAGACGGCCGGGGGCGGAAGAACGAGGGCCTTCGCATGCATGATCGATACCCTACGTGGCCGTTTCCCGGGCGGACAACTCCCGCTCGGCCCCGCCCGTGGCCACGGGTTGTGCGGAGCCCTTGGCCGGGGTCGCCGACTGGGCGATGAACGCGCCGGTCAGCACGACCGCCCCGCCGATGATCTGCGGCGCGGACAGATGCTCGCCGAGCAGCACCCAGGCCAGCACGGTCGCGATGACCGCTTCGAGACAGGCGACCACCCCGGCGACCTGCGGTGACAGCCGCCGTACGGACACCACTCCGGTAACATAGGCGATCACCGTGGCGACCAGGACGATCCAGCCGAGCAGAGCGAGGGCCGGGACGGCGTCGCCGTCCATGCTCGCGCTGCCCGCGAGGACGCCCCAGTCCATGCCCCAGGGGCGGGCGACGACGGTGAGCACGGCGGCGCCGATCAGCAGGCCGTAGGCGATCACGCCGAGCGGGTCGGGGGTGTCGGCGCCGGAGTCACTGCCCTGGTCGGAGAGGACGAAGTAGCCGACCTGGCAGCAGGCCGCGCCGAGCGCCAGCAGCAGCCCCACGGCGTCGAAGCTGAGCCCGGACCACACCTCGACGACGCAGGCGAGACCGCCGACCGCGAGGACGACCCCGACGGCCGCGGCCCGGGTCACCGCCCGGCGCTGCACGAACCGCACCCAGCCCAGCACCAGCGCGGGCGCGAGGTACTCCACGAGCAGCGCCACGCCGACCGGGATACGGGAGATGGAGGCGAAGTAGAACGCCTGCACACCGGCCACGGCGAGCAGCCCGAACCCGGCGAGCAGGGCGGGGCGGCGGCGCAGCAGCGCGCGGTGACGCACGGCGAGCGGCAGCATCACCAGGGCGGCTCCGGCGACCCGCAGCCACACCACGTGCAGCGGGTCGAGGCCCGCCTCGATCAGCGGCTTCGCCGCCACCCCGGAACCGCCGAAGGCCAGGGCCGACCCGAACGCGAGGCCCAGCCCGAAGCCCTTGCCGCGGCCTGCGTTGCTGCTCTGTGTCGTACGCACCGGCACATGATGACAGGCGATGACATGACCGTCACCCCCGTGGCACCTGTCTCAAGAACTCGGCCGGTCCCAGGAAGGTGAACCCGGCCGTACGGTCTCAGTGGCGCGGTGCCGGTTCGAGGCGCTTGAGGAGCTGTTCGGTGTCGATGCCGGCGCGGGTGAGCACCTCGACCGCCCGGGCGTCCGGGTCGGTGGCGAGGGCGGCGAGCAGATCGAGGCCGCGCGGCCGGTCGTCGCCCCGGCGGGCGGCGCGGCCCGCGGAGTGCTCCAGCGCGGCGGCCGCGAGCGGTGAGTAGCCCTCGGCGACGGTCATCACGGGCAGTGCGCCGGAGTCCTCGACGGTGCTCTGCCAGCGCAGGCCGTAGCCGATGCTGCGCTGGACGAGGTAGCCGAACAGCCGGGCGAGGCGCGGTCCGTCGTCGCCGCACGCCGCGCGCACCTCGGGGTCGGTCTCCAGCAGGGAGTGCAGCAGATGGGCCGTGTCGATGTGCCGGTCCCCGTCCCGCACCGCCCGCCTGCGGGCGCCGGCGAGCACCGCTGCCAGCTCGGCGCCGAGCCTGGCATCGTGGTCCGCGCGTGAGGCACTGCCCTGGTCGGAGTCGGGTTGCCGGGGGATTCGGTGGTGCACATCCCCTACCCCATCAGTCCCTTTGGCCCGAGTCATCCCCGGCGGGAAGCATTCTCACGTCCCACGCAGAGCGGACATCCGCGGCGGGAATCTCCTCCTTGCGGATGAGATCACACCCAATCCGGCACAAGGGCGCACGAAAGTGCGCCGCACGCCCCTGTCCGCAACCATCACGCAGTGTCGCTCGTCCGACACAGACATGGACCACGATTGCTGGCTGGTGGCGCTGCCGGCGGTCGACGGCAGGGACTACGTGTACCGGGTCTACGCCCCGATGGACGCCCTGCTCGCCGACCTGTTCTGGGAGGCCTGGCACTGCCACGACGAGGGACCCTACCCGCGCGCGTGGGACCTGTTCGACGCGGCGGTGATCCGCAGGGTCGGCCGGGCATGCCGCTCCTGACGGTTCACCCCTTCTGGCAATTCATCAGCATTGAGGGTTTCGGGAACTGCCGAGTCCCTGCGAAAGCCGGACGGACCGCTGACCCCACCGGACGGACAGGTCCGCAACTCACAGGAGGGCGCCCCGGGACTCTCCCCGGGACGCCCTCCACCCCCGTACCCCCGTAGTCCCTGGCACGGGTGCGTGCGGCCGTCAGTCCTCGTCGGCCAGGATCAGGTACAGCTTCTTGCGCGCGTCGGTGATGACGGCCAGCGCCTTCTCGCGCTGTTCCTTGCTGCCGGTCTTCCAGACCTGGCCGAAGGCTTCCATGAGGCCGAAACCGGCCTGCCGGATCTCGTTCAGCGTGTCCCAGTCGACGCCGCGCGAGGCTTCCTCCCAAGGGGCGTCCGGCCCCTCGTCGGCGGCCCGGCGTCCGGCGTCGGTGAGGGAGAACAGCTTCTTGCCGCCCTCGCTCGCACTGACGATCAGTCCCTCGTCCTCCAGCAGCTGAAGGGTCGGGTAGACCGAACCGGGGCTGGGTTTCCATGCCCCGCCGCTGCGCTCGGCGATCTCCTGGATCATCTCGTAGCCGTGCATCGGGCGGTCCTTCAGCAGGGCCAGGATCGACGCCCGTACATCACCGCGCCGGGCCCTTCCCCTGGGTCCGCCGCGTCCACGGCCACCCCAGGAACCGGGACCGAATCCCGGTCCGCCGAATCCAGGACCACCGGGACCGAAGGGCCCGAAAGCCGCTCGTCGGCCCTCGAAACCGCCCTTGCCGCGGCGTCGTCCGTGCTCGTTCTCGTATCCGTGCGTGTGCATCGCGATCATTCCATTTCTCATGTTTCCGCGTTTTCGCATCGCGTTCGTTCACATACATCGCGCCTCATCGTTGATCAGTCGCGATGCGTCAACGATATATCGGAATGACCGCGACGGCAACCGTGGCGCTCATCCGCACGGTCGAGCGAGCCGATCACTCGTTGGTGACTTCCGCCGCTCGGCCCCGCGCACCGCCGGGATCCTCGGGAAGGGCGGCGCACGACCGGCGCCGCCGGAGGCATGCGGGTGGGGACACACACATGACAGACGGCATGGCAGACGGCACGACGGACGGCCTGACGGGTGGCACGGAACGGAACGCGGGACGGCGAGGGGCGGGCCCGGACGGACAGGCGCTGCTGCTGGCGGCCGGGCTGGCGGACCTGGCGGTGAGCACACTGGGGACGGCCCTGGGCACGGTACGGGGCCTGCTGCGCCGCTCGGACGGCGCGGAACTGGCCGAGCAGGCCGAGCGGGACCTGCTGGCGCGGGGGCGGCTGGCGCTGGACCGGTACACGGCCGCACCCCCGCCGCACCTGGAGATCCTCGCCCGGAACGCCCGGAACGCCAGAGGCACCAGAAACACCAGCGGCACCAGCGGCGCCCAGCAAGCCGGGCCCACCCGGCAAGCCCGGCCTGCCCGGCCTGCCCCGTCCACCCCGCCCCACCACCCCACCCCCGATGTCTGATCCCTGGCACCCGGCGTCCTTCCGCGCCCGGGTGGACGAGGTGCTGCGCGTCTTCGTCGCCGAGGAGGCCGACCGGTTCGCGGAGATCGATCCGCTGCTGGCGCCGGTGGCCGCGCAGGTCGAGGCCGCGGTCGCGGACGGCAAACGGCTGCGTGCCGCGTTCTGCTACTGGGGCTGGCGGGCGGCGGGCCAGCCGGACAGCGACGCGCTGGTGCGGGCGGCGGCGTCCATGGAGCTGGTGCACGCGGCGGCGGTGGTGCACGACGACCTGATCGACGACAGCCGGCTGCGCCGCGGGCGTCCCACCGCGCATCTCGCCCTGCGCGGCGCGCTGCGGCGCCGTCCGCGTGCCGCCGCCGCGGCGCGGTCGCTGGCGATGCTGGTGGGCGATCTGCTGATGGCGCTGGCCGGGCAGTTGTTCGCGAGCAGCGGGCTGCCCGCCGCCTATCTGGCGCGGGCCCGTCCCCTGTGGGCGGTGCTGGCCCGGGAGCTGATCGCGGGCGAGTGCCTGGAGATCCTGCGCACCGGGACCGGTCCGGACACCGAGGCGTCACTGAAGGTCATCCGGTACAAGACCGCCAAGTACACCGTCGAACAGCCGCTGCTGATCGGCGGCGCCCTGGCGGGAGCGGGTGAGCGGCTGCGCGAGGGCTTCTCGGCGTACGGGCTGCCGCTGGGCGAGGCGTTCCAGCTCCGCGACGATCTGCTCGGGCTGTTCGGCGACCCGGAACGCACCGGCAAGGCCAACGCCGACGACCTCTGCGCCCACCGGCCCACCGCCCTGCTCGCGGAGACCTGGCGGCTCGCCGACGCCGGTGACCGGGAACGGCTCACCGCCCTGCTGGGCCGCCGCGCCCTGGACGCGGACGCCGTCGACAGCGTCCGCGCGCTGATGCGCCGCCTCAAGGCGCCCGACCGGATCGAGGACATGATCGGCGTCCGGGTCGAGGAGGCGCTGGACGCCCTGCACGGCCTGGACCTGCCGGCCCCCGCCGCCGGGGCGCTGACCTGGCTGGCCCGCTCGGCGGCGGACCGCGCGTCCTGACCGCCCCGCCTCCGTACGCCGCCCCCTCTCCCCCTCGTACGACAAGGAACCCCCATGCCTGCTCACACCGACGCCTCGATGGACACCCTGCGTCTGGCCGGTGACGAACTCGCCGACGCCACCGTCGCCGCCCTCTTCGACCGGGGGGAGGTGGGCAAGTTCAACACCCTGATGCGGTACGTCTCCACGGCCGGCGCCCCGCTGCCGGACGGGCTGCCGGACGTGGCCCGGGAGTATCTGGCGGCCACGAGCACACCCCCGGCCTGGGTGGACTGGGCGGAGATGGAGAAGGCCCGGCTGTTCTTCATCGACAACAACGTGCACATCACCACCGCGCTGTCCTTCGCCTCCATGCCCGCCTGTTACGTCGTCCCGCACGTGGCGAAGCTGCTGTCGGCCAGCCACGGGCTGAAGTACCCCGCCAAGCGGATGGCGGAGACCGGCCAGTTCACCGTCTATCTGATGCAGCCGGGCGCCTTCGAGGCGGGCAGCCGTTTCATCCCGGCGGCGCAGAAGGTGCGGCTGCTGCACGCGTCCATCCGCCATCACCTGAGCCGCGAGGACCTCTGGGACACCGGGACCCTCGGCACGCCGATCTGCCAGGAGGACATGATCGGCGGCCAGATGTTCTTCTCGATGCTGGTGCTGGACAGCCTGCACCGCCTCGGTATCCATATGTCGCAGGAGGGCGCGGAGGCGTACTACTACGCCTGGCGGGTCGTCGGCGCGATGCTCGGCGTGGACCAGGAAGCGGTCCCGGGGAACCTGGACGAGGCCCGGCAGTTCCTCGACCTCTACATGATCCGCCACATGGGTCCCTCGGCGGAGGGCACCCAGCTGACCCGCCAGCTCATCGATCTGTACGAGGAGGTCGTCCCCGGCACCTTCTTCGACCCGATCGTCGCCGCCCTGATCCGCTATCTCGTCGGCGACACCTGCGCGGACTGGCTCGACGTCCCGCACACCCCGTGGGACACGGCCGTCAAGGCCGTACCGCATCTCCTGGGCGTGCTGGAGACCATCGAGGACCGCTCCCCGCTCGGCGCGTGGGCCCTGGACCGGCTCGGCCGGCTGACCACGGTCTTCGAACTGTCCTCCCTGACCCGGGGCCGGGTCATGCACTACGCCATCCCCGAGTCCCTGAAGAAGGACTACGGCGTCTCCAGCGCGGTCCCCCGCCACCACCGCTGGACGCCACCGGCCCCGGCGATCCCCTGACGGACCCGGCCTCCTTCCCGGGGTCGCCGGACCCGGCCCCGCCGCGCTGGTCCTCACCGGCCCGCACTCCGTCGTTCAGCACGGGGTTTCGAAGAGGACTTCGAAACCCCGGCTTCGAATGGGCTTCGAAAGACGACCCCCAAGGGCTTTGCATGACCATGCGGCATCATGCATACTCTTCCTATGTCCAAGGTCCTCACCTCCCTGCCCACCGGCGAGCGCGTCGGCATCGCCTTCTCCGGCGGCCTCGACACCTCCGTCGCGGTCGCGTGGATGCGCGACAAGGGTGCCGTCCCCTGCACCTACACCGCCGACATCGGCCAGTACGACGAGCCCGACATCGCGTCGGTGCCCACGCGCGCCAAGACCTACGGCGCCGAGGTCGCCCGGCTGGTCGACTGCCGCGCCGCGCTGGTCGAGGAGGGCCTGGCGGCGCTCACCTGCGGCGCGTTCCACATCCGTTCGGGCGGGCGGGCGTACTTCAACACGACGCCGCTCGGCCGGGCCGTGACGGGCACGCTGCTGGTCCGGGCGATGCTGGAGGACAACGTCCAGATCTGGGGCGACGGCTCGACGTTCAAGGGCAACGACATCGAGCGGTTCTACCGCTACGGGCTGCTGGCCAACCCCAAGCTGCGGATCTACAAGCCGTGGCTGGACGCCGACTTCGTGACCGAGCTGGGCGGTCGCAAGGAGATGTCCGAGTGGCTGGTCGCGCACGAGTTGCCGTACCGGGACAGCACGGAGAAGGCGTACTCCACGGACGCCAACATCTGGGGCGCCACGCACGAGGCGAAGACCCTGGAGCACCTGGACACCGGCGTCGAGACCGTCGAGCCGATCATGGGCGTGAAGTTCTGGGACCCGTCGGTGGAGATCGCCGCCGAGGACGTGACGATCGGCTTCGACCAGGGCCGCCCGGTCACCCTCAACGGCAAGGAGTTCGCCTCCCCCGTCGACCTGGTGATGGAGGCCAACGCGATCGGCGGCCGGCACGGCCTCGGCATGTCCGACCAGATCGAGAACCGCATCATCGAGGCCAAGAGCCGTGGCATCTACGAGGCCCCGGGCCTGGCCCTGCTGCACGCGGCCTACGAGCGCCTGGTGAACGCCATCCACAACGAGGACACCCTCGCCCAGTACCACAACGAGGGCCGCCGGCTGGGCCGGCTGATGTACGAGGGCCGCTGGCTGGACCCGCAGGCGCTGATGATCCGGGAGTCCCTCCAGCGCTGGGTGGGCGCGGCCGTCACCGGCGAGGTGACGCTCCGGCTGCGGCGCGGCGAGGACTACTCGCTGCTCGACACCACCGGCCCCGCGTTCAGCTACCACCCGGACAAGCTGTCGATGGAGCGCACCGAGGACTCGGCGTTCGGCCCCTCGGACCGGATCGGCCAGCTCACCATGCGCAACCTGGACATCGCCGACTCCCGCGCCAAGCTGGAGCAGTACGCCGGGATGGGCCTGATCGGCACCGCGCACCCGGCCATCGGCGCCGCCCAGGCCGCCGCGACCGGTCTCATCGGTGCCATGCCGGAAGGCGGCGCCGAGGCCATCGCCTCCCGGGGCGAGGTCTCCGAGGAGGACGAACTCCTGGACCGCGCGGCGATGGAACTCGGCACGGACTGAGAAGCGGCAGAGGCGGTACTGATCAGCGCGGTGAAGGCCGTCCGGCAGCAGCACGCCGGGCGGCCTTCGCCGTGCGCCGCGCGAGCCCCGTGTCCCCTGCGCGGATGGCGTCCCGATCGGTCCAGCTCCCCCCGATTGGCCTTGGCCCGCCCTTCCCGCCACCCCCTACCTTCGACGCCATGCGGATTCGAATTGTCGACGCCTTCACCGACCACCCCTTCTCCGGCAACCCGGCCGGTGTGCTGCTGCTGGACGCGTTCCCGCGGGACGGCTGGTTGCAGGACGTGGCGAGGGAGGTGAATCACGCGGAGACGGCGTTCGCGCACCGGCTTCCCGGGGGCGGGGACGCCGACTGGGCGCTGCGGTGGTTCACGCCGGTCACCGAGGTCGCGCTGTGCGGGCACGCCACGCTCGCCACCGCGCACGTCCTGCACCGCACCGGCGCGCACGAGGGCCCCGTACGCTTCGCGACGCGCGGCGGAGTCCTGGTGGCCCGGCCGCACGCGGACGGGTCGATCACGCTGGACTTCCCGACCGCGCCGCTCACCCCCGTCGCCCTGCCGGAGGGCGTCGCCGGGGCCCTGGGCGCCCGCCCGCTGACGGCCTTCGACACCGGCCCGGACGTCGGTGACCTGCTCCTCGAACTCGCCGACGAGCGGACGGTCCACGCCCTCGCCCCGGACCACAAGGCGCTCGGCGCGTACTCGGCCCGGGGCATCATCGCCACCGCCCGCGCCGAGGACCCGTCCCGTGGCTACGACTATGTCTCGCGCGGCTTCTTCCCGAACGTCGGCATCGACGAGGATCCGGTCACCGGCAGCGCCCACACGGCCCTCGCCCCCTACTGGTCCGAGCGCCTGGACAGCCCCGACCTCACCGGCCTCCAGGCGTCCCACCGGCCCGGCCGGGTGCGTACGGGGCTGCGCGGGGACCGCACGCTGCTCACCGGCCACGCGGTGACGGTCATCAAGGGCGAGTTGCTGACATCTTGACGCCCTGCCCGGCGGGCCCGGTCACGCCGTGGGCAGCCAGTCGACCTTCCCCGCCAGCAGCGCGTACCCGACGAAGGCGCCGATGTCGAGCAGGGTGTGGGCCACGACGAGCGGGCCGACCCGGCCCCAGCGGCGGTAGAGGTAGACGAAGACGACGCCCATCACCATGTTGCCGATGAACCCGCCGATGCCCTGGTAGAGGTGGTACGAGCCGCGCAGTACGGAACTCGCCGCGAGCGAGGCGCCCGGGGACCAGCCCAGCTGATCGAGGCGGCGCAGCAGATAGCCGACGACGATGACCTCTTCGAGGATGGAGTTCTGCGCGGCGGACAGGATCAGCACCGGGTACTTCCACCACACGTCCGGCAGCGCCTCCGGCACCACCGTGAGGTTGAAGCCGAGGCCACGGGCGGCGAGGTAGAAGGCGATACCGGTGCTGCCGATGCCCGCCGCGATCAGCGCTCCACGGCCCAGGTCGGGCCAGGGGCGGGTGCGGTCGAAGCCGATCGTGCGCAGGTTCGCGCCCTCGCGCAGCAGCAGATGCGCGACGAGCGCGACCGGCACCAGCGCGGTGGTGATGCCGAACAGCTGCCAGGCGAGGTCCAGCCAGGGACGGCCGGGCGCCGCCGAGGCGTTGAGCGTGGCCGCCTGGTCGCTCAGCCCGCCGGGGCGGGTGGCCGACCCGATGAAACTGATCAGCGCGGAGACCCCGCTCGCGCCCAGCGACAGGGCGAGGACGAGCAGTGTCTCGTCGCGCAGGGTCCGCCGCGAGAGCCGCTCACGCGGCTGGTCCGTCACCGCCGGACTGTCCTCCGCCTGCACGCGTGCCTCCAGTGGGTAGAGCCGTGAGAGATC
The DNA here is from genome assembly GCF_042790455.1 of Streptomyces sp. NPDC056734. NCBI lineage: Bacteria > Bacillati > Actinomycetota > Actinomycetes > Kitasatosporales > Streptomycetaceae > Streptomyces > Streptomyces sp. NPDC056734. Next base: position 36,813 of record NZ_JBHTZD010000023.1, on the reverse strand, counting down.
ACAGCTTGCCCCATGAAGCTGGGAAAGACGGCCCCAGGGTCGACCCGGTCTCCGGACACGGGCGAGCGCCCGGCCAGGACGACGCGACCCCCGGCTGGGGCTGGGCTCGGGCTCGGGCTGGGGCTGGGGCGGCTTGGGCTCGGGCTCGGGCTCCGGCGGGTCAGGCCGAGGGCTCCGGCTTGGCCAGCCCGGCGGCACGGGCCCGGGCTCCGGCGCGGTCAGCCCAGCGGCTCCGACTCCGGCAGGTCAGCCCGACGGCTCCGGGCTGGTCAGCCCAGCGACACCGGCACCG
>NZ_JBHTZD010000023.1:14330-36423 GCF_042790455.1 Streptomyces sp. NPDC056734 | reverse complement strand
CGGCACCGACTCGGGCTCCGGCCGTCAGCCCAACCACCCCGGCCAGCGCAGCGACGCCGACACCGGCACGGACTCCGGCAGGTCAACCCGACAACCCCGGCCCGACCAGCCCGCCGGCATAGCCCCGGGCCCCGGCGGCCAGCCCAACCACTTCAACCCGGCCAGCCCACCGACCCAGAACCCGCCAACGGCTCCAACACCAGCCCGGACCCCCACAGGCCAACCCGACAACCCCGGCCCGACCAGCCCAGCAACACCGGCACCGGCACCGACTCGGGCTCCGGCCGTCAGCCCAACCACCCCGGCCAGCGCAGCGACACCGGCACCGGCACGGACTCCGGCAGGTCAACCCGACAGCTTCGGCCCGGCCAGCCCGGCGGCACGGGCCCGGGCCCCGCGGCCAGCCCACCCACTCCAACCCGGCCAGCCCAACCACTTCGGCTCAGCAGCCCACCGACACAGGACCCGCCAACGGCTCCAACACCGGCCCGGACCCCCACAGGTCAACCCGACAACCCCGGCCCGACCAGCCCAGCAACACCGGGGCACCGGCACCCGCACCCGCACCGGCGGCCAGCCCACCCGCTCAGGCCCCGTCAACCCAGCGCCACCGCCTCCGGCAAGCCCACCGGCCAGGTGTGGACCGGATCCCCGGGGCGGGTCAGCTCGCAGTAGCGGCGGGTCGTCGCGGCCAGGGCCGCGTCGCGGGACAGTCCGCTCTCCAGGGCCCGGTGGAAGGTCGCGACCTGCCAGGACGCCCCGTTGACCCGGCGGCGGCAGCGCTCCTCGATGACACCGAGGTAGAGATCGCGGTCGGCGGGCTCGATGCCCCAGGCGTCCAGCCCGGCGGCGGCGAGCGGCAGCAGTTCGTCCCGGACCAGGGTGGTCGCCTCGACCTCGGCCGTCCCCCCGTACCGGCCGCGCCGCGGCCAGCGGAAGCGGGCCTCGATGCCGTGGCGGCAGGCGGCGTCGAAGTTCTCGGCCGCCGCCGCGAAGGGCAGCCGGGTCCACACCGGCCGGGACTCCTCGGCGAGGGCGCGGACCAGCCCGTAGTAGAAGGCGGCGTTGGCGAGGACGTCGGTGACGGTGGGCCCGGCGGGCAGGACGCGGTTCTCGACGCGCAGGTGCGGGACACCGTCGGCGACCCCGTACACCGGCCGGTTCCAGCGGTAGACCGTGCCGTTGTGCAGGACGAGTTCGGAGAGCGCGGGCGTGCCGTCCGCGTCCAGTACCGCCAGCGGGTCCTCGTCGTCGCAGATGGGCAGCAGGGCCGGGAAGTAGCGGAGGTTCTCCTCGAACAGGTCGTACGCCGAGGTGATCCAGCGTTCGCCGAACCAGGTGCGCGGCCGTACGCCCTGGGCCTGGAGTTCGGGCGGCCGGGTGTCGGTGGACTGCTGGAACAGCGGCGGCCGGGATTCGCGCCACAGCTCACGGCCGAACAGGAACGGCGAGTTGGCGCCGACGGCGATCTGCGCGGCGGAGGCGACCTGCGCCGCGTTCCACACATCGGCGAACCGGGCCGGAGTGACCTGGAGGTGCAGTTGTACGGAGGTACAGGCGGCCTCGGGCGCGATGGACCGGGAGGTGCACACCAGGTGCTCGACGCCGTCGATGTCGAGGGTGAAGTCCTCGCCACGGGCGGCCACGATCTGATCGTTCAGCAGGGTGTAACGGTCCACCTCGGAGAGATTGGAGGAGACCAGATGATCCCGGTCCAGGGTCGGCAGAATCCCGATCATCACGATTCCGGCATCGACCTCGACGGCTTTGCGATGGGCGTACGCCAGCGACGTACGGACTTCCTCGGCGAGCCGGTCGAATACCCGGCCGCTCAACCGGTGGGGGGCGATGTTGACTTCCAGATTGAACATGGCGAGTTCTGTTTGGAAATCATGGCTAGCGATCCGTTCCAGAACTTGCGCGTTCAGCATTCTGGGCAGGCCGTCGGCACCGACCAGATTCAATTCGATCTCCAGCCCCATCAGGTTCTTGGGCCGGTCGAACCGCCGCTCCGCGAGCAGCCGATCCAGGCCGGTCAGGCAGCGCCGGAGCTTGTCCCGGTAGCTCTGCCGATCGGACAGGTCGATCCCGCCTGCCACGACCTTCTCCCCCATCGAAGTGTCCCTCCTCGAATGGGCGGGCCCGACCCACCGCCTCCGGCGTCCTGGGTCCGGGTGGATGTCAGGGTGGATGATGCCCAGCCCGGACGATCCATAACGCCGCGCGGCGGGCCCCGCGCCCGCTACTCTGGTCCGGTCGGCCGCGTCTGTCCGGAGGCACATTCCCCGGGCAAGCGGCATATGCGGTTCCCGGCCTCCTCGAACTCGTGAAAAACGCCGACGACAATCGGCCCACCACAGTACGAACACATCCCGAGGTCAGCGCCGTACCGCCACGGAGAAACCGGGATGTTTCACCCTGAAACAATGACTGGAACCGCCCTTGTTCCGGTGCCCGGAAACGGCTAGACGAAACACCATCCGAACATCTGGCGTATAAGCTCCGCGAACAAGGCTGAAGGCCGGCGCCGGCAGTCCCCGGGATCACGCCGTCACTTTCCCACGCACGGGTTCCCACCCGTTCCCCCTCTCCCGGGCGCCCCGGTCCCCGCCTTCCGTGCCTCGTGAGCAGACAGCGTCGTCCGCCCCCGCCCTCACGCCACCCTGCCTGTCGAATGAGAGGCGACCCACCATGCCGCTGCATGTCCCGCCGGCTCCCGCACCCGCTCTGCGCACCGTCCTCGCGGCCCTCGGTTCCCCCACCGCGGTCCGCGAGGCCCGCACGCCCGCCCTGCGCACCGCCGAGGGATCCGTCACCGCCGAACTCCCGCTGCCCGTCCATGTCCTTGACCCGGTGACGGCCGAAGGGGTCTTCACCACCCGGCTGGCCGGCTGGCGCTTCCTGATCCACAGCGGGGGCCGTGCCGTGGCCGCCGCCGAGACCCGGCTGACCGCCGACGGCTGGACCTTCTCGCACTTCTTCGAGGGCCCCTACATCGCCTCCACCGAACTCGCGCTGCGCCAGGCCGAGGCCCTCCCGGGCCCGTACCAGCCCCGCCTGCTGTCCGTGCCCAGCCTGTACATGCTCACCCTGTGGCTGCACGGCGACCACGCCGCCGACGCGGCGGCGGGTCATCCCGCGGCCGCCGATCTGCTGGTCCCGCTGGCCCCCGCCCCGCCCGGCATCGCGGCCCACCGTCCGCACCGGGTCGCCGAGTTGCTCCCGGTACTGACCCACCGGGCCACCCCGATCCCCCTGCTGGGCTCACCCGCCTGACCGGAAACACCGGCTCATCCGCCGGACCGGAAACACCCGGCCGGTCTGCCGGACCGGAAACACCGGCCGGTCTGCCGGACCAGAAACGCCGACTGGTCCGCCGGACCGGACATCCGGGCCCGCCCGCCGCACCGGAAACTCAAGAGCCGCAGCGCCCCTTCGTACCCCGCCGCCGCAACCCGGCCGCGGGGTACGGCACGTTATGGGCTCGTACGTGCGAATGATCGCTCGTTCGAGCCCCTACCCCCCGGTGAGCCGACCGGACTAGCCCCTTCCGGCCAGCCCGAACCACCCGAAAGGGCAATGCCGTTGAACTGAACCGTCCGGCCGGGTGATGCGTCCTGAACCTGTGAGAAGCGGTGCTGTGAAATACCTGCGGATCGACGTCCGTGGGGCAACACTGGATTCCGACCGACTATCACAACGGGGGGCGGCCATGAACGACGCTTCGAGCCGCGGGACAGACACGCCGACCACTACTCATCTCACGCCAGAGCGAAAGATCCCACCCATGTGTCAGCACACACCACCGTGCCCCTCGGCCGACTCCACCGACCGGGACTCCGCCCGCCTCATGGCGCACCACCCGGAGCAGGGCTGGAGCCTGCTGTGCAACGGAGTGCTGCTCTTCGAGGACACCGGTGAGCTTCTGCCGGACGGCCAGATCATCGCCCCGCACCGCCCCCTGGTGGTGACGGCGGCCTGAGCCGGAGCGGGCGGCCGGACACCTCCGCCCGGGGACCACTGGGGCCGGACCGCGGACCAACCGCGAACCGGCCCCGACGCGTATCCAGGGACCGTCACCCCACGTAGTCGGCCGTGCGGGCCACGCTGCGCACACCCCGGGCGCCGCCACCACCGCCACCACCGCCGTAGGCCGCGCCCCCGGCCGCGAGCGCCGCCGTCCGCCACCCGTACCCGGCCGCCCGCAGCGCGCCGACAGCCGCTAGAAGTCCGCCAAAAGCCGCTAGGGCCACGCCAAGAAGCCGCTCGCGGGCTTCATCCCGGGCCGCCGCGGAGGTGAGATGGGATCGGCCCTGTTCAGGGCCCGGCCGTGGGCACGGGACCCATCGCCGTGTCGTACGAACGGTGGAGCGATGTCCGGTCCGAGCGCGGCGGGTGCCACGGGCGCCCCGGATGCCCCGCGGGTCGTGGTGGGGGTCAGCGGCTCCCTCGGCAGTCTCACGGCCCTGTACCGAGCGGCCGACGAGGCCCGCCGCCGGGACGCGGAACTGTGGCCGCTGCTGGCCTGGGAACCGCCCGGCGGTGAACTGGGCGCGGGCCGCAACCCCGCCCCCTGTGTCCTGCTCGACGAGTGGCGGCGACTGGCGGCCCGGCGCCTGCTGGACATCCTCGCCGACGCGTTCGGCGACCGCGGTCCCGGCGTCCCCCTGCACGCGACGGTCGCCCGTGGCCTCCCCGGCATCGCCCTCGTCCACGCCGCCGACCGCGAGGACGACGTGCTGGTCGTCGGCGCCGGCCGGCGCAGCCCCTGGCACCGCGCCTTCTCCCGCTCGGTCAGCCGCTACTGCCTGGGCCACGCCGGCTGCCCGGTCCTCGCGGTACCGCCCTCGCCCCTGGAGGCGGAACTGGCGGCCGTGCACCGCCGCAACACCTGGCGGCTGCGGCTGGACGCGAGGCGGTTCACCGAGGGGGCGCCGCCGGACCCGAGCCGCAGCCTGGACCCGGACCGGCGGCAATCCTCGTAACGGCACGGCCACCAGGCACCGCACGCCGGGCGCGGGACAGCAGGCACCGCACGCCGGGCGCGGCACATCAGGCACCGCGGACCAGGCACCGCACGCCGGGCACGGCACACCGCCCCGACCTCGCCACGGCGTCGCCTCCCGGCCCCCGGCCAGACTTCGCCACGACCTCCCGGACTCCGGCACCACCCCTCCGGACTCCGCTACGACAGCACCGCGGCCCGCGCCTCCGGCTCCCCCGGTTCTTCGGGCTCCCCCGACTCCCCCGTTTCCCCCAATTCCCCCAATTCCTCCCGCCGCCGCCCCGGCGCCCGCTTCAGGCTCAGGACCATCGTCAGGCCGCCCCCGGGCGTGTCCTCCGCCGTCAGTGTGCCGCTCATCGCCTCGGCGAAGCCGCGGGCCACCGCGAGGCCGAGGCCGACCCCGGCACCGCGCGGAGCGTCCCCGTGGCGCTGGAACGGCTCGAAGATCCGTTCCTTGGCGTCGTCCGGGACGCCGGGCCCCCGGTCCACGATCCGCACCTCCACCCGCTCGCCCAGCGCGCTCGCGGAGACCGTCACGGGCTCGCCGGCGCTGTACTTCACCGCGTTCTCGACCACGTTGGCGACCACCCGTTCCAGGAGCCCCTTGTCGACCACGACCATCGGCAGCGTCTCGGGGATGTCCAGCTCCACGCTGTCCTCGGGCACCCCGCCGAGCGCCATCGGCACCACCTCGTCCAGGTCGATCTCCCGCACGATCGGGGTGACCGTGCCGGTCTGGAGCCGGGACATGTCGAGCAGATTGCCCACCAGCAGATCGAGCCGGTCGGCGCCCTCCTCGATGGCCTCCAGCAGCTCCGCCCGGTCCGCCTCCGACCAGGCCACGTCGTCCGAGCGCAGCGACGACACGGCCGCCTTGATCCCGGCGAGCGGGGTCCGCAGATCATGGCTGACGGCGGCCAGCAGCGCCGTACGGATCCGGTTGCCCTCGGCCAGCGTCCGGGCCTGGTCGGCCTCCTCGCGCAGCCGCCGCCGGTCGAGCACGACGGCGGACTGGGCGGCGAACGCGGCGAGCACCCGGCGGTCCTCGGCGGGCAGCACCCGGCCGGTCAGCGCGAGGGTCATGGTGTCGCCGATGGGCACGTCCACGTCGGCGTCCTCGGGGCACCGGCACGGGTGCGGGCCGACGCTGCCCGCGCGGGTCCAGGGCGTGACCTCGCTCTCCCGCTCCAGCAGCGCCACGGATTCCATCCCGAAGGTCTCACGGACCCGCTCCAGCAGCGCCTCCAGGCTGGTCTCGCCGCGCAGCACGTCCCCGGCGAGGAAGGAGAGTATCTCCGACTCGGCCCGCAGCCGGGCGGCCTGGTGGGTGCGGCGGGCGGCGAGGTCCACGACCGAGGCGACCGACACGGCGACACCGATGAAGATCGCGATGGCGACGATGTTCTTCGGGTCGGCGATGGTCAGGGTGTGCACGGGCGGGGTGAAGAACCAGTTGAGCAGCAGCGACCCCACCACGGCCGACGCCAGCGCCGGCACCAGCCCGCCGAGCAGCGCCGCCGCGACCGTGAAGGTGAGGAACAGCAGCATGTCGTTGGCGAGGCCGACATCGGGGGCGAACCCGTCCATCAGCGCGGTCAGCAGCACCGGGCCGAGCACCCCGACGACCCAGCCCCAGATGATCCGGCCCCGCCCGAGCCGGGCACCCCGGGCGACCGGCAGCCCGCGTCCCTTTCCGGCCTCGTCGTGGGTGATCAGATGGACGTCGAGGTCGGGTCCGGACTCGCGGGCCACGGTCGCGCCGACGCCGGGTCCGAAGGCGTACTGCCAGGTCTTGCGGCGGGAGACGCCGAGCACGATCTGGGTGGCGTTGACGCCCCGCGCGAAATCGAGCAGGGCGGCCGGGACGTCGTCGCCGACGACGTGGTGGAAGGTGCCGCCGAGATCCTCGACCAGGGTGCGCTGGACGGCGAGTTCCTTGGGGGACCCCGAGGAGAGGCCGTCGCTGCGCGAGATGTAGACGGCGAGGACCTCACCGCCCGCGCCCTTCTCGGCGAGCCGCGCGGCCCGCCGGATCAGCGTCCGCCCCTCCGGACCGCCGGTCAGCCCGACCACGATCCGCTCCCGCGAACCCCAGATCTTCGACACCCGGTGCTCACTGCGGTACTCGGTCAGATACTCGTCCACCCGGTCCGCCACCCACAGCAACGCCAGCTCCCGCAGCGCCGTCAGGTTCCCCGGCCGGAAGTAGTTCGACAGCGCCGCGTCGACCTTGTCCGACTTGTAGATGTTCCCGTGCGCCATACGACGCCGGAGCGCCTCCGGCGACATGTCGACCAGCTCTATCTGATCCGCCCGCCGCACCACCTCGTCCGGCACCGTCTCCTGCTGCCGCACCCCCGTGATCGACTCCACCACATCACCCAGCGACTCCAGATGCTGGATGTTGGCCGTCGAGACGACGTCGATCCCCGCCGCGAGCAGCTCCTCCACATCCTGCCAGCGCTTGGCGTTGCGGGAGCCCGGGATGTTGGTGTGGGGCAGTTCGTCGACGAGGGCGACCTTGGGACGGCGGGCCAGGACGGCGTCGACATCCATCTCGGTGAAGGTGGTGCCCCGGTACTCCAGGTCACGGCGCGGGATCTGCTCCAGGCCGTGCAGCATCACCTCCGTACGGGGCCGGTTGTGATGCTCCACGAAGGCGACCACACAGTCCGTGCCCCGCTCGATGCGCCGATGAGCCTCCGACAGCATCGCGTACGTCTTGCCGACGCCCGGAGCGGCGCCGAGATAGATCCGCAGCTTGCCGCGTGCCATGTTCATCCTTCGAAGCGGTAACCCATGCCGGGTTCGGTGACGAGATAACGAGGATGGGAGGGGTCGGTCTCCAGTTTGCGTCGCAGCTGGGCCATGTAGACCCGCAGGTAATTGCTCTTGTTGCGCCGGGACATGCCCCACACCTCCTGGAGGAGGTACTTCTGGCTGACCAGCCGGCCCGGGTGGGTCACCAGGATCTCCAGCAGATGCCATTCGGTCGGGGTGAGCCGGATGTCCTGTCCGTGGCGGACCGCCCGCTTGGCGACCAGGTCGATGGTGAAGTCCGGGGTGGTGACCACGGTGGCGCCGGGGACCTGCGCGGGCTCCTCGGTACGGCGGACGGCGGCCCGCAGCCGGGCCATCAGCTCGTCCATGCTGAACGGCTTGGTGACGTAGTCGTCCGCCCCGGCGTCAAGGGCGGCCACCTTCTCGTCGGACGCCTGCCGCGCCGACAGCACCAGGATCGGCACCCGGCTCCAGCCGCGCAGCGCCCGGATCACCTCGACGCCGTCCATGTCGGGCAGCCCCAGGTCCAGCATCACCACGTCCGGCTGGCGGGCCGCCGCCAGCCGCAGCGCGGTGACTCCGTCGGCGGCGGCGTCCACGCCGTACTGCCGCGCCTGCATATTGATCACGAGGGCCCGGACGAGCTGCGGGTCGTCCTCCACCACCAGCACGCGAGTCATGGGCGTGCGCCTTTCGTGTCGTACGGGAGGGAGTGCGGTTGTCGGTGTCTCAGGGCTGTCGGTGTCTAACAGCTGTCGGTCCACGGCTGTCGGTGTCTTACGGCTGTCGGTCTTGCAGCTGTCGGTCTACGGCTGTCGGTGTCTTACGGAAGGCCGCGCGTGGTCCGTGATCTGCGGAGGTCCGTGGAGCTGTGCGCATGGCCGCGGGAGCCGACGGGCCCAGGGGGTTCCCGGGCCGCCGGCTCCCGTGCCGGGCGCTGGACGCCGCCATGCCGGATCCGGGCTCAGCCCCCCGCCACCAGGTCCTTGAGCGCGATGTTGAGTTCGAGGACATTGACGCGCGGCTCGCCGATGAAGCCGAGGGTGCGGCCCTCGGTGTGCTCGTCGACGAGTCGCTGCACCTCCGAGACGGACAGGCCGTTGCGCTCGGCGACCCGGTGGACCTGGAGGTCCGCGTACTGCGGGGAAATGTCCGGGTCCAGACCGGAGCCGGAGGAGGTCACCGCGTCGGCGGGCACCTCGGAGGGCTTGACGGTGTAGCCGGGGACGGAGTTGTCCTTGATGACGGCGGCCTTGGCGTCCTCCACCCACTGGATCAGCTCGGGGTTGTCGCCGGAGCGGTTGGTGGCGCCGGAGAGGATGAGCTGGTACTGGGTGTTGACGCTGTTGGTGCCCAGGCCGTTCTGCGGGCGGCCCTGGAACCACATCAGGTCCGGCGCCGGGGTCTCCTGGCCCTCCGCCAGCGGCAGGTTGTACGCCTGCCCGATGAGGGAGGAGCCGACGACCTTTCCGTCCGCCGTGACCTCGGAGCCGTTGGCCTGGTCGCTGAACAGGCCCTGGGCGACGCCGGTGACGACCAGCGGATAGATGACGCCGGTCACCAGCGTCAGGACGAGGAGGGCGCGCAGGCCCGCCCCGAACAACCGGACGGTGTTCGATACGGAGATGTTCATGGTGATCAGCACGCCTTCAAGGGGTCACAGCCCGGGGATGAGGGAGAGGAGCAGGTCGATGAGCTTGATGCCGATGAAGGGCGCGATCAGCCCGCCGAGCCCGTAGATCCCGAGGTTGCGCCGGAGCATCTTGTCGGCGCTGACCGGCCGGTACTGCACGCCCCGCAGGGACAGCGGCACCAGCGCGATGATGATCAGCGCGTTGAAGACGACGGCCGACAGGATCGCGGAGTCCGGCGAGGACAACTGCATGATGTTGAGCTTGTCCAGGCCCGGATAGACGGCCGCGAACAGCGCCGGGATGATCGCGAAGTACTTCGCGACGTCGTTGGCGATGGAGAACGTGGTGAGCGCGCCGCGGGTGATGAGGAGCTGCTTGCCGATCTCCACGATCTCGATGAGCTTGGTCGGGTTGGAGTCGAGGTCGACCATGTTGCCGGCCTCTTTGGCGGCCGACGTACCGGTGTTCATGGCGACGCCGACGTCCGCCTGGGCGAGGGCCGGGGCGTCGTTGGTGCCGTCGCCGGTCATCGCGACCAGCTTGCCGCCCGCCTGCTCCCGCTTGATGAGGGCCATCTTGTCCTCGGGGGTGGCCTCGGCGAGGAAGTCGTCGACACCGGCCTCCTGGGCGATGGCCTTCGCGGTGAGCGGGTTGTCGCCGGTGATCATGATGGTCCTGATGCCCATGTGGCGCAGTTCCTGGAACCGCTCCCGCATGCCCTCCTTGACCACGTCCTTGAGGTGGATGACCCCCAGGACCCGGGCGCCGTCGCCGTCCTGGAGGGCGACGAGCAGCGGGGTGCCGCCCGCTCCGGAGATCTCGCCCGCGATCCGGTCGGCCTCCTCGGCGGCCTCGCCGCCGCGCTCCCGCACCCAGGCGAGGACGGAACTTGTCGCGCCCTTGCGGACCTTGCGGTCGTCCACGTCGACGCCGGACATCCGGGTCTGGGCGGTGAACGCGATCCACTCGGCCTGGGCCAGCTCGCCCTGGTGGCGTTCGCGCAGCCCGTACTTCTCCTTGGCGAGGACGACGATCGAGCGGCCCTCGGGCGTCTCGTCGGCCAGCGAGGAGAGCTGGGCGGCGTCGGCGAGTTCGGCGGCGGTGGTGCCGGGGACGGGGACGAACTCGGCGGCCTGGCGGTTGCCGAGGGTGATGGTGCCGGTCTTGTCCAGCAGCAGCGTGGAGACATCTCCGGCGGCCTCGACCGCGCGGCCCGACATGGCGAGCACATTGCGCTGCACCAGCCGGTCCATGCCGGCGATGCCGATCGCGGAGAGCAGGGCGCCGATGGTGGTCGGGATGAGACAGACCAGCAGGGCGACCAGCACGACCATGGACAGGTTGGTGCCCGCGTAGTCCGCGAGCGGCGGCAGGGTGGCGACGGCCAGCAGGAAGACGATGGTCAGCGAGGCGAGCAGGATGTTCAGCGCGATCTCGTTGGGCGTCTTCTGCCGGGCAGCGCCCTCGACCAGGCTGATCATCCGGTCGATGAAGGTCTCACCGGGCTTGGTGGTGATCTTGATGACGATCCGGTCGGAGAGCACCTTGGTGCCGCCGGTGACCGCGCTGCGGTCGCCGCCGGACTCCCGGATGACCGGCGCCGACTCGCCGGTGATGGCGGACTCGTCGACCGAGGCGACGCCCTCGATGACATCGCCGTCGCCGGGGATGATGTCCCCGGCCTCGCACACCACCTGGTCACCGATCCTGAGGTCGGTGCCGGGCACCTGCTCCTCGCGGTCGGCGGTCAGCCGCCGGGCGACGGTGTCGGTCTTGGCCTTGCGCAGGGTGTCGGCCTGCGCCTTGCCGCGGCCCTCGGCGACCGCCTCCGCCAGGTTGGCGAAGATGACGGTCAGCCAGAGCCAGGCGCTGATGGTCCAGCCGAACCAGTCGCCGGGGTCGGTGAAGGAGAAGACCGTGGTCAGCAGCGAGCCGACCCACACCACGAACATCACGGGCGACTTGATCATCACCCGCGGGTCGAGCTTGCGCAGCGCGTCCGGCAGTGACTTGAGCAGTTGCCTGGGGTCGAAGAGGCCCGCGCCGACACGGCCCTCGGCGGACTTGCGCCCGGTGGGCACATCACTGTGCGGCGCCCGGGTCGGGGTGGTGGTGGACATCGGGGCCCCTTGTTGGAGGTGCGTTCCTGACTGCGCGGACTTCGCTGCCGCCGCTGCCGTCGCTGGCTGCGCCGACTTCGCCGACGGCTCTGACTTCGCTGACGCCTCTGACGCCTCTGACGCCTTTGGCGGCTCTGACGGCTCCGGTCGCCGCGGCCGGTGTATGGGCGCGTTCATCCGGACAGCCCCTCGGCCAGCGGGCCCAGCGCGAGCGCCGGGAAGTAGGTCAGGCCGGTGATGATGATGATCGTGCCGACCAGCAGCCCGGAGTACATCGGTTTGTCGGTGCGCAGGGTGCCGGCGGTCTCCGGGACCGGTTTCTGTTCGGCGAGCGAGCCGGCCAGGGCCAGGATGAACACCATCGGCAGGAATCTGCCGAGCAGCATGGCCACGCCGAGGGTGCTGTTGAACCACTGGGTGTCCGCGTTCAGTCCGGCGAAGGCCGAGCCGTTGTTGTTGGCGGCGGAGGTGTAGGCGTACAGGATCTCGGAGAAGCCGTGCGCGCCGCTGTTGGTCATCGAGTTGCCCGGGGTGGGCAGGGCCATCGCGAAGGCGGTGAGGACCAGCACCAGGGCCGGGGTGATCAGGATGTAGCAGGCGGCGAACTTGATCTCGCGGGTGCCGATCTTCTTGCCGAGGTACTCGGGGGTGCGGCCGACCATCAGACCGGCGATGAACACCGCGATGATCGCCATGATCAGCATGCCGTAGAGGCCGGAGCCGACCCCGCCGGGCGCGATCTCGCCGAGCATCATGCCGAGCAGGGCGATGCCGCCGCCGAGGCCGGTGAAGGAGGACAGGAAGGCGTCCACCGCGCCGGTCGAGGTGAGGGTGGTCGACACGCCGAAGATCGCCGAGCCGCCGACGCCGAACCGGACCTCCTTGCCCTCGTAGGCGCCGCCCGCGATCTGGAAGGCCGTGCCGCTGTGGTGGAACTCGGTCCACATCATCAGGGCGACGAAGCCGAGCCAGATGGTGGCCATGGCGGCGAGGATCGCGTAACCCTGCTTGACCGAGCCGACCATCACGCCGAAGGCGCGGGTCATGGCGAACGGGATGACCAGTATCAGGAAGATCTCGAACAGGTTGGTGAACGGCGTCGGGTTCTCGAACGGGTGGGCGCTGTTGGCATTGAAGTAGCCGCCGCCGTTCGTGCCCAGCTCCTTGATGGCCTCCTGCGAGGCGACCGCGCCGCCGTTCCACTCCTGCGAGCCGCCCATGAACTGGCCGACCTCGTGGATCCCGGAGAAGTTCTGGATGGCGCCGCAGGCCACCAGCACGACCGCGCCGATGAACGACAGCGGCACCAGGATGCGTACGGTGCCACGCACCAGGTCGGCCCAGAAGTTGCCCAGATCCCCGGTGCGGGACCGGGCGAAGCCGCGCACCAGGGCGACGGCGACGGCCATGCCGACGGCGGCGGAGACGAAGTTCTGCACCGCGAGGCCGCCGGTCTGCACGACCGGGCCCATGGCCTGTTCGCCGTAGTACGACTGCCAGTTGGTGTTCGTCACGAAGGACACGGCGGTGTTGAACGCCTGGTCCGGGTCGATGGAGGAGAAGCCGAGCGAGCCGGGCAGCACGCCCTGGAGCCGCTGGAGGAGGTAGAGGAAGAGGACACCGGCGGCGGAGAAGGCAAGGACGCCGCGCAGGTACGCGGGCCACCGCATCTCGGTGTCGGGGTTGGCGCCGATGCCCTTGTAGATCCATTTCTCGACCCGCAGATGCCGGTCGGAGGAGTAGACCTTGGCGATGTAGTTGCCGAGCGGGATGTAGACCACGGCGAGCGCGCCGATGAGCGCTACCAGCTGGAGGACGCCGGCGAGTACGGGACCCATGTGCGGCTAGAACCTCTCCGGGAAGATCAGGGCGAGGACGAGATAGCCCAGCAGGGCGACGGCCACGATGAGGCCGACGATGTTTTCGGCGGTCACAGCTTGGTCACCCCCTTGGCGACGAGAGCCACCAGCGCGAAGAGCGCGATCGTGGCGACGACGAAGGCCACATCGGCCATCGTGAACTCCTGGAGTCGAGGTTCGAGTGGGACGAGGACAGTTCGACGGTTCATGGAGGGTCCATGGAGGGTCCATGAACGGTTCGAGGAAACCGCCCCTTTGGCCGGTTCCGACCGCCGTTGACGGGTCCCATACGGTGCCCCGCACCGCTTTGACGGGACTCTTACGGCGGCCCGGCCGACGGCGCCCTTTCAGGAGCCCGCCGCCACAGATCGGTATATAACAGCACAGAACGGCACATGACGCTCACGGTAGTCAACCGGGCGTCAGGTCAGCCGGAACCGCAACCGGCAGATCACCGCGTCGGTGTCCCGCCGTACCGCGTGGGCGACGACCGCGCCCCGCTGGTTCTGGAGCAGCCGCTGCCACAGCCGCTCCGGCTCGGTCTCCGCGATCAGCACGGTCACCCGGGTACCGGGCGCCGACGCGGCCAGTTCGCGGACGTACCCGGCGATCGGGCGGCCCAACGCGCGCCGCTCGCTGCTCAGCCGGACCAGGGGCACGCCGGGGTCCCAGTCGGCCCAGGCGCGCTCCAGGGCGTACTGCTGGGCCCGGTCCTCCGCGTCCGGGTAGCAGACGGTGACCGCGCGGACCTCGTCGCCGAGCGAGCGGGCCGCGGTGAGCGCCTCGCAGGTCAGCCGGGACAGCGTGGACACCGGCACGACGACGATCGAGCGGTCCCGGTGCGGGGCCTCGGGGATCCGTCCGAGGCCCAGCCGCTCGCCGATCCGGGTGTACGCCCGGTGCACGGTCTCGAAGGCCAGCACCAGCAGCGGCAGCGCGATCACGACGAGCCAGGCGCCCTCGTCGAACTTGGTCGCGGTGACGACCACGGCCGCGAGGCCGGTCAGCGCGCCGCCGAACCCGTTGAGCAGCGCCTTGCCGTGCCGGCCGGGGCCGCGCTCCAGCCGCCAGTGCCGGACCATGCCGACCTGCGCGATGGTGAAGCCGACGAAGACCCCGATGGCGAACAGCGGTACGAGGGTGTTGGTGTCACCGCCGGAGAACACCAGCAGCGCGGCGGACACCAGCGCGAGGGCGAGCACCCCGTGCCGGTGCACCTGCCGGTCGGCCTTGAGGGCGAAGACATGCGGGAGATAGTTGTCGCGGGCCAGCAGCTTCAGCAGCACGGGCAGCCCGCCGAAGGAGGTGTTGGCGGAGAGCGCCAGCAGGATCATCGTCGCGAACTGGACGACGTAGAAGGCCCAGTTGTGACCGAGCGAGGCGTCCGCGAGCTGGGCGAGGACGGTGACGCCCTCGACCGGCTGGAGGCCGAACCTCGAGATCAGCACCGACAGCCCGATCAGCATGACGCCCAGCACCGCGCCGAGGGCGACCTCCGCGCGCTGCGCCCGCTTGGCGCGCGGCACCTTGAAGGACGGCACGGCGTTGGCGATGGCCTCGACGCCGGTCAGCGCGGAACAGCCGGAGGCGAATGCCTTCAGCAGGAGCAGCGCGCCGACCGTGGTGGCGTTGTCCGACAGTACGGAGGCGTGCCCGGCCGCCGCTTCGGTGCTCACCGGCGCCGAGCGGAACAGCCCGACCCCGATCAGCACGAGGATCGACCCGACGAACACCGCCGTCGGCACGATGAACGCCCGCGCCGAGTCCACGATCCCGCGCAGATTCACTCCGGTGATCAGCACCAGCACGGCCAGGCACAGCCACAGCCGGTCGGCGTAGAGGGAGGGGAAGGCGGAGGTCAGGGCGGCCACCCCGGCGGTCACGGCGACGGCCACATTCAGCACATAGTCCAGGACGAGCGACCCGGCGGCGACCAGACTGGTCCGCGCCCCCAGATGCCGCTTGGCGACGGCGTACGAGCCCCCGCCGTCCGGGAAGGCGGCGATCACCTGCCGGTACGAGGCGACCAGCACCGCCAGCAGTCCGGCGATGGCCAGCGTCACCGGCAGCGTGAATCCGAGGCCGTGCGCCCCGGCGGCGGCCAGCACCAGCACGATCGCCTCGGGCCCGTACGCCACCGACGCCATGGCGTCCAGCGACAGCGCGGCAAGGCCCGTGACGGCGGTGAGGCGGTGCCGCTCACCGGTATCGGGCGGTTCCTCCCCGGTGGAGGCGGCGCCCGGTGCGGCGGTCAGTACGGACATGGGGTGGGTGCTCCTTCGTACGGTACGGAGAGCCGCGTACTCCTGGACGTCCTCAGGGCGTCCTCAGGACGTACTCGGCGCACGCGGGTGCACCCAGGGTGTGACCGGATCCGCCGACTGCCGAGCGCCCCTTGCGCGTTCTTCGCGCGAGAGGGGCGGAACCTGACGGCGTCTTGACGGGGGGTGTGGTGGGGGCGGGATGGTTTGGCTGCGGTGGGCGGCCACAGCGGTGCGCTGCCACGGCGTCAAGAAGCGGGCGGAGCCCGTCAGAGTGCCGTCAAGCGGTCCGGCACCCGGCCCCGCGGTCCCTAACGTCGGCCGTATGGGACACCGCAACGACGCGCGTCGCGAACGGCCTAGGGTGCCCGCACAGCCCACCGGCCCGGTGGTCCACGACCGCCGCTGGCGCCGGGATCTGCACGGCGCGGTCCGCTGCTCCGCCGCACTCCTCGCCCTGCTCCTGGTCACCGACGGGCTGGCCGGCACACTCGACGCCGGACGGGCACTGCTCTGGGCCGGGCTGGCGGCCCTGCTGTTCGCAGTGCTGCTCCCGGCCCGGATCTCGGCCGGCGACGGCTGGCTCGCCTCCCGCACCCTGCTGGACACCCACCGGATCCACACCGACCTGCTGGTGTCCGTCCGCTGCCGCGACGGCATCGCCCGACGCCTCATCCTGCGCGACGCCCTCGGCAACCGCCTCGAACTCGACCCCCGGGTCCTGATCGCCAACCCCGCGCTGTGGTACCTGCTCGACACGGGCGCCCGTCGCTCGGAGGCGGCGGGCGTGCTGCGGTGCGGGCGGACGGCGCTGCGGCGCGCCTCGGCACGGATCGAGGAGGAGACGGCTCGGACGGTGTTCAGGGTGTCGGACCTGGACTGACGATCTGCCCCTGACCCACCGCCCCCTGAGCCTGCCCTCACCCTCACTCTCACCCGAATGTCCGCGCCCTCCCTCCCCCTCCCCCTCCCTCAAATGGCCGCCCTCACCCTCACCTTCCCCCGAACACCCCGCCCGGCGCGGCCACCTCCGCGCCCCCACCGGCCTCCGCCCGCTCTCCCCGCTCCGCCAACGGCAACGACACCACCATCGTCAATCCCCCACCCGGCGTGTCCTCCGGCGTGAGCGTGCCGTTCATTGCCTCCGTCAGTCCCCGGGCGAGGGCCAGCCCGAGCCCGAGCCCGGTCGTGTTGTCGGTGTCCCCGAACCGCTGGAACGGCTCGAACAGCCGCTCCCGCCCACCCACCGGAAGCCCCGGCCCACGATCCACGACCCGCAGCTCGACCCGCCCCGCCAGCACACTCGCCGTCACCAGCACCTTCCGG
Organism: Streptomyces sp. NPDC056734; assembly: GCF_042790455.1. NCBI lineage: Bacteria > Bacillati > Actinomycetota > Actinomycetes > Kitasatosporales > Streptomycetaceae > Streptomyces > Streptomyces sp. NPDC056734. The sequence goes on along the minus strand of NZ_JBHTZD010000023.1, from coordinate 19,437 downwards.
CCCGGCGGACTGTGCCGGGCCGCGTTGGCGGCGAGGTTGGCGAGCACCCGCTCCAGCAGCGGCGGATCGACCAGCACCTCGGGCACCGCTTCGACGTCCTTCACCTCGACCGAGGGCGTGTCCGCGAGGGCGGCGGGAAGCACCTCCTCCAGCGCGGTGGGCCGCAGCTTCAGCTTGAGCACCCCCGCCTCCAGCCGGCTGAGGTCGAGCAGGTTCTCCACCAGCCGGTTCAGCTTGGCCATGGACTCATCGGCGGTGGCGAGGAGTTCGTCACGGTCCTCGTCGCTCCACCGCACCTCCCGGCTGCGCAGCGAGGTGACCGCCGCCCAGCCCGCCGCGAGCGGGGTCCGCAGATCGTGCCCGACCGCCCGGAGCAGGGCCGTGCGCATCCGGTCGGCGGCCCTGACCGGCTCCACTTCGGCGGCAACCTGCGCCAGCCGCGCCCGTTCGACAGCGGACCCGACATGCGCGGCGAACGCGGCCAGCACCAGCCGCTCGGACGACGACAGCGCGCCCCCGCGCAGCACGAGGAAGCCGCCGGGCCCGGCCGGGACGACGGTGGCCCCGTCGGCGCCCGCCACCTCGTCGACCAGTTCCACGGACGCCACCGCGAAGGTCTCTCTGGTCCGTTCGAGCAGCGCCGGTATCGTCTGCCCGCCGCGCACGATGCTCCCGGCCAGCGACGACATCGTCTCCGCCTCGGCGGTGGCCCGCGCGGCCCGCCGCGACAGCCGCAGCGAACGGTCGACCACCCCCGCGACGGTGGCCGCGACCAGCGCGAACACCGCGAGCGCCAACAGCGCGTCGGTGCCGGCGAGCGTGAAGTGCCCGATGGGCGGGATGAACCAGTAGTTGAGCAGCAGCGACGCGGTGACGGACGCGATCACCGCCGAGACCACACCCCCTATGCAGGCCACGCCCACCACCGCGAGCAGGAACAGCAGCGCCTCGCTGGTGAGATTGAACGTGCCCCGGAGCTGGTCCAGCACCAGCGTCAGCAGTACCGGCAGCACCAGCCCCGCGACCGGCCCGGCGATCATCCGGGCCCGGGACAGCGTCCGGCGCCGCGACGGCGGCAGGGTGCCGCGCCCGGCCCGCTCGTGGGTGACCTGATGGACATCGATGTCCCCGGACAGCGCCACGACCCGCTCCCCGGTACCGAGCCCGGTCACGAACCGCTCCAGGCGCCCACGCCGACTGGAGCCGAGCACGAGCTGAGTGGCGTTCTCCGCGCGCGCGAACTCCACCAGCGCCCGCGCCACGTCATGGCCCACCACCGAGTGATAACTCCCCCCGAGGTCCTCCACCAGCCGCCGCTGCCGGACCAGCGAGGCATGCGACACCCCCACCGCGAGCCCGTCACTGCGCGCCACATGTACGGCGAGCAGCGCGCCCCCCGCCGAACGGTCCGCGATCCGGGCGGCCCGCCGGATGAGCGTGTCCCCCTCGGGCCCGCCGGTCAGCGCCACCACGACCCGCTCCCTGGTCTCCCACACCCCGCCTATCGCATGCTCGGCCCGGTAGCGCTGGAGCCCCTCGTCCACCCGGTCGGCCGTCCACAGCAGCGCGAGCTGCCGCAGCGCGGTCAGATTGCCGGGCCGGAAGTAGCTGGCGAGCGCGGCGTCGATCCGCTCCGGCGGACAGATGTCCCCATGCGCCAACCGCCGCCGCAACCGCTCCGGCGGAACGTCCACCAGCTCCACCTCCGCCGCCCGCCGCACCACCTCATCGGGAACCGTCTCGTCCTGCGGCACCCCGGTGATCTTCTCCACCACGTCCTTGAGCGAGTCGAGATGCTGCACATTGACAGCGGAGATCACATCGATCCCGGCATCGAGCAACACCTCGACGTCCTGCCACCGCTGGGCCTTGCGAGCGCCCGACCCATTGCCATGCGCCAGGTCATCCACAACGACAACCCCCGGCGCCCGCGCGAGCACCCCCGCGAGATCCATCTCCTCCCCCTCCCCACACCGGACCCTCCCCAGAACCTCCAGCCCGTCGAGCTTCCCCTCGGTGACCGTCCGCCCATGACACTCGGCGAACCCCACCACCACGTCCGCGCCCCGCTCCGCCCTGCGCCGCGCCTCGTCGAGCATGCGACAGGTCTTGCCGACCCCGGGAGCGGCCCCGAGATAGACCTTCAGTCGTCCACGCCGTACGTCGTCCATCACCTCTCAATCAACCGCCGCCCAGCCCACCCGGCAGCCCTCTTGACGCGTTACTGGCGCCACCCACGAGGACGTTGACATCACCTTGACGACAACGACGAGCCCCACAACCCCCAGCTCCTCCCCCACCCCCCGCCGACCCCGCCCCACACCCACCGCACAACGGCGCACCGCACAACGCCGCACCGCACCGCACCGCAAGCCGCGCTCCCCGGAGACACCCACATCCCTCCGACGCCCGACCCAAAGTCCACGCACGGCCGCCTGAGGCACCGCCCGGCGCCTTCCCCACCGACCGAGACACGCCCCCCAACTCCCCCACCACCCACAGCACGCGCGCCGACCACTCCCGCCGCACCGCCTACGCCCGACCCCGTCGTCCCTCGCCGGTCCCCGCCACGCTCGCCCCACCTCCCCCATCCGGCCCAACCAGCACACCCCGCCCCCAACACCACTCCTCCCCCGCGCACAACCCGAGCGCCTGGCCGTACCACCCGCCCAACAAGCCCCACACCGACCCACTCACCAACACGTGCCGCCCCGCCCCTTACCCCCTCCCAAACAGCGCGGGACACCCCACCCCGACCACCCCACCCCCACCACCCCGAGGCCGAGGCATCACGCTCCGCCTACGCTGAGGTCACTGTCCGCGTGATGGCCGAAAACGCCCGCCGCCCCACCTCAGGAGCACGCCGATGGCCGCCACCCAGCACCCGCCACCCGGCAGATTGCACACGTGGCTGCTGAAGGGCCTGTCCGACCTGGGCAAGGGCGGCAACCAACGGTCCGGCGACCCGTCGGAGGCCCAGGACGAGGGCCGCCCCTGGTACCGCGTGATGTGCCTGACCGGCGTCGACTACTTCTCGACCCTCGGCTACCAGCCCGGCATCGCCGCCCTCGCGGCCGGCCTGCTGTCCCCCATCGCGACCATCGTGCTGGTTCTCGTCACCCTCGGGGGCGCCCTGCCCGTCTACCGGCGGGTGGCCGAGGAGAGCCCGCACGGCCAGGGCTCGATCGCGATGCTGGAGCGTCTGCTGTCGTTCTGGAAGGGCAAGCTCTTCGTCCTCACCCTGCTCGGCTTCGCCGCGACGGACTTCCTGATCACCATCACCCTGTCCGCCGCCGACGCCTCCACCCATCTGATCGAGAACCCGCACCTGAACAGCGCCCTGCACGACCAGCAGATGCTGATCACCCTGATCCTGATCGCCCTGCTGGGCGCGGTGTTCCTCAAGGGCTTCCTGGAGGCGATCGGTGTCGCCTTCGTTCTCGTCGGTGTCTACCTCACTCTCAACGCGGTCGTGGTGGTCAGTGGTCTGTGGCATGTGATCACGGAGGGCCATGTGGTGACGGACTGGGTGACAGCCCTCACCGCCGAGCACGGCAATGTCTTCGTGATGATCGGTGTGGCCCTGATCGTGTTCCCCAAACTCGCCCTGGGCCTGTCGGGCTTCGAGACCGGCGTGGCGGTGATGCCGCATGTGAAGGGCGACCCCGGCGACACCGAGGAGATCCCCACCGGCCGGATCCGGGACACCAAGAAACTTCTCACCACAGCCGCCGTGATCATGAGCTGCTTCCTGATCACCACCAGCTTCATCACCACGCTGCTGATCCCCGCCCCGGAGTTCCAGCCAGGCGGCCAGGCCAACGGCCGCGCACTCGCCTATCTGGCGCACGCCTACCTGGGCAACACCTTCGGCACCGTCTACGACATCTCCACCATCCTCATCCTCTGGTTCGCCGGCGCCTCCGCCATGGCCGGTCTGCTCAATCTCATGCCGCGCTACCTCCCCCGCTACGGGATGGCCCCGCACTGGGCGGGCGCCGTCCGCCCCATGGTCATCATCTTCACCCTGGTCGCCTTCCTGGTGACCTGGATCTTCAACGCCAGCGTCGACGCCCAGGGCGGCGCCTACGCCACCGGTGTCCTGGTGCTGATCAGCTCGGCCGCGATCGCCGTCACCATCGCTGCCCACCGGGCGGGCCAGCGGCGATGGTTCATCGGTTTCACCGTGATCGCGGTGGTGTTCCTCTACACGACCGTTCTGAACATCATCGAGCGCCCGGACGGTGTGAAGATCGGCGCCTGCTTCATCGCGGGCATCATGATCCTTTCCTTTGTCTCCCGGCTGACGCGTGCCTTCGAGCTACGCGTGATCAATGTGACCCTCGACCCGATGGCGGAGCGCTTCGTCAGGGACATCGCCAGCCGCAAGATCCGGCTGATCGCCAATGAACCCGACCGGCGCGACCTCGCCGAGTACCGCGACAAGATCGAGCAGATCCGCGCGGACAACGATGTGACGGGCCCGGAGGACTTCGTCTTCGTCGAGGTGACGGTCACCGACCCGTCCGAGTTCGAGGCCGCCCTCACAGTGCACGGCGAAGTTCTCCACAAGCGCTACCGCGTCCTGACCCTGGAGTCCTCCTCCGTCTCCAACGCCCTGGCCGCGCTGCTCCTGCACATCCGCGACACGACCGGCCGCACCCCGCACATCTACTTCGAGTGGACCGAAGGCAACCCGTTCGCCAACTTCCTGCGCTTCTTCCTCTTCGGCCAGGGCGAGGTAGCCCCCGTCACCCGAGAGGTCCTCCGCGAGGCCGAACCGAACCGCGACCGCCGCCCAAAGGTCCACACAGCCTGACCCCCGACTTCAGCCCACTCGGCCCGACAGTCGACCCACCCGCCCCAGCATCACTCCCAAAGCCCTCACCCCGGACCCCCTTCCACCACTAACGCTATATCGCGTCATAGCGAAGGGGAAGCCCTCACCCCCACCACCCCCCGAACGGGTGAGGGCCCCGCGCCGAACGACGCGAAGCCCTCATCACCGTAGGACCAGGGCACGAACAACCCAACCCCAGCCAGCCGCACTCAGCACTCAGCACTCAGCACTCAGCACTCAGCACTCAGCACTCAGCACTCAGCACTC
>NZ_JBHTZD010000023.1:0-14232 GCF_042790455.1 Streptomyces sp. NPDC056734 | reverse complement strand
ACAGCAAACCCAAGCGCACCCAGCGCCCGCACCTCACTCCTCATACGCATCCAACGGCGGGCACGAGCACACCAGGTTCCGGTCCCCGAACGCCTGGTCGATGCGCCGCACCGGCGGCCAGTACTTGTCCGCGACGGAGACCCCGGCCGGGAAGACCGCCTCGTCCCGGGTGTACGCGTGCTCCCACGCCCCGCCCAGCGCGGCGGCGGTGTGCGGCGCGTTCCGCAGCGGGTTGTCCTCCGCCGGCCACTCCTCCGCGCCGACCTTCTCGATCTCGGCACGAATGGCGATCATCGCCTCGCAGAACCGGTCGAGTTCACTCAGATCCTCCGACTCGGTGGGCTCGATCATCAGCGTCCCGGCGACCGGAAAGGACATCGTCGGCGCGTGGAACCCGTAGTCGATCAGCCGCTTGGCCACATCGTCCACGCTCACACCGGTCGCCTTGGTCAGCGGGCGCAGATCAATGATGCACTCGTGCGCGACCAGCCCGCCGGGCCCGGTGTAGAGCACGGGATAGTGCGGCTCCAGCCGCTTGGCGATGTAGTTGGCGGACAGCACGGCCACCTGCGTGGCCCGCTTGAGCCCCTCGCCGCCCATCAGCCGCACGTACGCCCAGGAGATCGGCAGGATCCCCGCCGAACCCCACGGAGCCGCCGAGACCGGCCCCACGCCCGTCTCCGGACCGGCGGCCGGCTGCAACGGGTGGTTCGGCAGATACGGCGCCAGGTGCGAGCGCACCGCCACCGGACCGACGCCGGGACCACCGCCGCCGTGCGGGATACAGAAGGTCTTGTGCAGATTCAGGTGCGAGACGTCGCCGCCGAAGTGCCCCGGCTTGGCCAGCCCCACCAGCGCGTTGAGATTGGCCCCGTCGACATACACCTGCCCACCGGCCTCGTGCACCTGGGCGCAGATGTCGGCGACATGCTCCTCGAACACGCCATGGGTCGACGGGTACGTGATCATCAGCACGGCCAGTTCGTCCCGGTGCTGCTCGATCTTCGCGCGCAGGTCCTCGACGTCGATCTCGCCGTCCCCGGCGGTCTTCACGACGACCACCTTCATGCCCGCCATCACGGCACTGGCGGCGTTGGTCCCGTGCGCGGACGACGGGATCAGACACACGGTCCGCTGCTCGTCCCCGTTGGCCCGGTGGTACCCGCGCACCGCGAGCAGCCCGGCCAGCTCGCCCTGCGACCCGGCGTTGGGCTGCAACGACACCTTGTCGTACCCGGTGACCTCGGCGAGACGTTCCTCCAGCTCCCGGATGAGCGTCAGATACCCCTGCGCCTGCTCGGCGGGCGCGAACGGGTGCAGCTGTCCGAACTCCGGCCAGGTCACCGGCTCCATCTCGGTCGTCGCGTTGAGCTTCATCGTGCAGGAACCCAGCGGGATCATGCCGCGGTCCAGCGCGTAGTCACGATCGGCCAGCCTGCGCAGATAGCGCAGCATCGCCGTCTCCGAGCGATGCCGGTGGAAGACGGGGTGGGTCAGGAACTCGTCACTGCGCAGCGCCCCGTCCAACAGGACGTCCCCGGACACGGCGTCCAGCGCCTCGATGTCCCCCTCGACCCCGAACGCGCGCCATACGGCACGCAGCTGGGTCCGCGTGGTCGTCTCGTCGCAGGCGATGGACACCTGGTCGGCGTCGACGAGCCGCAGGTTGACCCCGTTCTCCCGCGCGGCGGCCACGATCCCCGCCGCCCGGCCCTCGGCCCGCACGGTGACCGTGTCGAAGTAGGTTCCGTGCACGACCTCGGCCCCGCCGCTGCGGAGCCCGGCCGCCAGAACGGCCGCGTACCGGTGCGTACGCCACGCGATGGTGCGCAGCCCCTCGGGCCCGTGGTACACGGCGTACATCCCGGCCATCACGGCGAGCAGCACCTGCGCGGTGCAGATGTTGCTGGTCGCCTTCTCGCGCCGGATGTGCTGCTCCCGCGTCTGGAGCGCGAGCCGGTACGCCTGGTTCCCGTCCACGTCCACCGAGACACCCACGAGCCGGCCCGGCAGGCTGCGCGCGTACTTCTCGTGCACCGCCATGTATCCGGCGTGCGGCCCGCCGAAGGCCATCGGCACCCCGAACCGCTGGGTCGTGCCGATCGCGATGTCCGCTCCCAGCTCACCGGGCGACTTCAGCAGCGTCAGCGCCAGCAGATCGGCGGCCACGGTGACCACCGCGCCCAGCCCGTGCGCCTGATCGACGACCGCCTTGATGTCCCGTACGGCCCCGGAGGCGCCCGGGTACTGGATCAGTACGCCGTTGATCTCCCGCCCGGCCACCTCGGCCGGAATGCCCTCGCTCAGGTCGGCGACGACGACCTCGACGCCGGTCGGCTCGGCCCGCGTCTCGATCACGGCGATGGTCTGCGGCAACGCGTCCGCGTCGATCAGGAAGAGGCCCTTCTTGTTCTTCCCCATGCGCCGGGACAGTGCCATCGCCTCGGCGGCGGCCGTGCCCTCGTCCAGCAGCGAGGCCCCGGAGGTCGGCAGCCCGGTGAGGTCGGCGACCATGGTCTGGAAGTTCAGCAGCGCTTCCAGCCGCCCCTGCGAGATCTCCGGCTGATAGGGCGTGTACGCCGTGTACCAGGCCGGGTTCTCCATCACATTGCGCAGCACGACGGGCGGCGTGAACGTCCCGTAGTACCCGAGCCCGATCATCGGGTCGAGCACCTGATTCCGGTCGGCCAGGGAGCGCAGCTCGGCCAGCACCTCGGCCTCCGTGCGCGCGCCCGGCAGGTCCAGCGCGTCGGCGTTCTTGATCACGTCCGGGACGGCGGCGGCGGTCAGCTCGTCCAGCGAGCCGTAACCGACCTGGGCGAGCATCTTGGCCCGCGCCTCCTGGTCCGGGCCGATGTGCCGCTGTTCGAAGGGGATTCCCTGCTCAAGCTCGGAGAGCGGAGTGCGATGGGCGGTCATTGCGGAGGCCTCCTGGTCTGACGCGACCTTCGAGGGGCACCACGGCGCGGTAGCCCCGACGGCCTCCCCCTCTGTCATCACAACCTGAGAGCTTCACCGGACAGACGTCCGGCTTTCACCGTCGGTGAGGGCGGCAGCCGTCGGCGACCGCCCTGCTTTCCAGAGTGACCTCGTCCGTGCGGTACGGGGGCCTGAGAGATTCCGGGGAGGATTTGCTCCTTCGGCGCCTCCGGGACTCTCCGGAGGACTCTCCCGCACGGGGTCAGCAGCCGTTTGTCAGCCTACCAGCGCGCTCTCCGCACGGACCTTCGAGTGGCCGCGTTCCCCAATGTGCTCTTTCGTAGTGCTTACGGATGAGTTGCGACCACGTGGAGGGACCGTGCAGACCGACATCGATCCGCGCAACCTGATCGGCCGCAAGGCGTTCGACCGCAACGGCACCAAGATCGGCACGATCGACGAGATCTACCTCGACGACGCGACCGGCGTGCCCGAGTGGGCCGCCATAAGGACGGGCCTGTTCAGCCGGGACGCTTTCGTGCCCCTGGAGCCCAGCGAACTGATCGAAGGCACTCTGCACGTCCCCTTCGACCGCGCCCTGATCAAGGACGCCCCCGACTTCGGCGTCGGCCGCCATCTCTCCCCCGAACAGGAACTCCAGCTCTACCACCACTACGGCCTGGACGTCGCCGCCCCACCGTCCGTACCGGACCGAGACTTCGGCCGGGTCGCGGGCCAGGACGAGACCACCTGACCCACGGGCCCGCCCACCCCGCAGTTCGAAACCGGAGCCGGACCACGACCGGCCCACTCCCACGCACCCACGCACCCACGCACCCACGCACCCACGCACCCACGCACCCACGCAAACGCTTCCCTACGCACGGACACGCCTCCCCCCAACCCTGCTCACCAGGCCCACGCCGCCCGGCCCAGCTCAAGCACCCACCGACGCTCTACACCCTCCCCCCATCACCCTCGCCCCACCACACAGACACGCCCCTTCACACCACCAGCACCAGCACCAGCACCAGCACCCAACCTCCCTCACCCCACCCCCCTCACCCCCAAATCCCCCACCACCAACGGCAACGGATCCGCCGGCTCCAGCTCCGGATCCTCGGTCCGAAACGTCCGCACCCGCCCCGCCCGCTCCGACTGCGGTGTCTCGAACCGCACGGTCACCCGCCCGAGCCCGCTCCCCTGCACCCACCCGTGCCCCGCGGGCCACCGCCGCTCGGCGTGCTCCTCCGCTTCCGCACGCTCCCCCTCCTGGGGGTGCTCCTCCGGATGCTCGTCCGCCAGCACCCCCGCGGCCTGCGCGAACAGGTCCTCCTGCGTGAAATCGGCGAGCCCGCTGACCCCGACCCCCAGCAGCCGCACCCCACCCGTCGTGTCCACGGACTCCAGCAGCCGCGCGGCGGCCTCCCGCACCACCGCCGGATCGTCGGTGGGACCCCGCAGCGTCTCGGACCGGGTGAGCGTCGAGAAGTCGTACCGCCGCACCTTCAGCACGATCGTCCGCCCCGACAGCCCGGCCCCTCTGAGCCGCCGCACACACCGGTCGGCCAGCCGCTGCACCTCCAGCCCGACCCGCACCCGGTCATGGATGTCCACGTCGTAGGTGTCCTCCACCGACACCGACTTGGTCTCCCGCTCGGCGACCACGGGCCGGTCGTCGCGGGCCAGCGCCATGGCGTAGAGAGCGTGCCCATGTGCCTTGCCCAGCAGCCGGACGAGTTCGTCCTCGCCCGCCTCGGCCAGCTCCTCGACCGTGGTGATCCCGGCCCGGCGCAGATGATCACCGGTCGCCGGCCCCACCCCGGGCAGTGTCCGCACCGGCAGGGGCGCGAGCAGCGCCCGCTCGGTCCCCGGCTCGATCAGCACCAGCCCGTCGGGCTTGGCCTGCTCGGAGGCGATCTTCGCCAGCATCTTGGACGCGGCGAGCCCCACCGACCCGGTCAGCCCCGTGGCGGCCCGTATGTCCGCGCGCAGCTTGATCCCCGCCAGCCGCGCCGATTCACTGTCCCAGGCCGTCTCCCCGGCCTCCAGGTCCACGAACGCCTCGTCCAGGCTCAGCGGCTCCACCAGCGGCGACAGCGCCCCCAGCAACGCCATCACCTGCTCGCTGACCGACCGGTAGAACCCGAACCTGGGCACCAGATACGCGGCGTTCGGCGCCAGCCGCCGCGCCTGCGCCATCGGCATCGCCGAGTGCACCCCGAACACCCGGGCCTCGTAGGAGCAGGTCGCCACCACCCCGCGCGGCCCCAGCCCTCCCACGATCACCGCTTTCCCGCGCAGGCTCGGCTTGGACGCCTGCTCCACCGAGGCGAAGAAGGCATCCATGTCGAGATGCAGGACCGTGGGTGTTCTCCTCACACCTACGATGCTGCACCACACCACTGACAACGCCCCGCCGCGACGAGACACGGGCCGCCGTGGAGGCCGCGTCCGGGCCCGGAACGCCGGGCGCGGAGCCGCTCAGACGGCCCGGTTGCGCCGCCGCGCCAGCTCGTCCGCCGGGTTGTGGCCGACCAGCGTCTCACCGGTGTCGATGCGCTCCCCGTGCAGCTGCGAGAGCGCGCCCTCCACATCCCGCCACACCACGCCCACGGCGATCCCGAAGATCCCCTGCCCGCCCTGGAGCAGCGCGTGCACCTCGTCCGGCGAGGTGCACTCGTAGACCGTGGCGCCGTCGCTCATCAGCGTCATCCGCTCCAGGTCGCGAAAACCGCGCTCGCGCAGATGCTGGACCGTGGTCCGGATGTTCTGGAGCGACACCCCGGTGTCCAGGAAGCGCTTGACGATCTTCAGGACGACGACGTCCCGGAAGCTGTACAGCCGCTGCGTCCCCGACCCGTGCGCGGGCCGTACGCTGGGCTCGACGAGCCCGGTGCGGGCCCAGTAGTCCAGTTGCCGGTAGGTGATGCCGGCGGCGGCGCAGGCCGTCGGACCGCGGTAGCCGATCTGCTCGGACGTCATCGACGTCGCCCCTCCGCTGGTGGGCACGGCCGTCGGTCGCTGCGCAGCCTGACCGGTCGTGCTGCCGTGAAGCGGGTACGGACCGCTCTCCCCGAGACTGCGCCCGGGGGCACCCCCAGCCGTACCGTCGCCGCTGCTTCTCACGCCGACCTCCGTCCTTGACCTGCCTTCTCGACGGTAGGCAGTCACCGAGGGTGCGTCAACGATCGCCACACTCGGCACGCCGAGTGATAATCACCCCAGGAGTGGTTTCCCGTGTCCCACCGCGGGGAAAGGCTAGCCGAATGCGCCGACGGTGAGCCGCAGGACGCTCTCACACGCCCCTGGCATTTGCCGGGCCGAAGCGGTACGAGTCCCCGAAACAGTAAGGCCCGGCGCACACCGTGTGTCCGCCGGGCCGTCCATGTCTCACTGGCTGCTGGTGCCGAAGTCCTCGGGCGAGATCTGGTCGAGGAACTCGCGGAACTTCTCCACCTCGTCCTCCTGCTCGTCGGGGATCGCGATGCCCGCGTCGTCGAGCACTCCGTCACTGCCGTAGATCGGCGTTCCGGTGCGCAGGGCCAGCGCTATGGCGTCGGACGGACGGGCGCTCACCTCGACGCCGCTGGCGAAGACCAGCTCGGCGTAGAAGACGCCCTCACGCAGATCCGTGATGCGCACCTCGGTGAGTTCCTGGCCGACGGCCTCCAGCACGTCCTTGAACAGGTCGTGGGTCAGCGGCCGGGCGGGCGCCATGCCCTGCTGGGCGAAGGCGATCGCCGTCGCCTCCCCCGGCCCGATCCAGATGGGGAGGTAACGGTCGCCTCCCACTTCACGCAGGAGCACGATCGGTTGGTTGGAGGGCATTTCGACCCGGACACCTACGACATCGAGCTCGTTCACACAGCAACCCTAGGCCGTGCCCGGGATATTTGGGTAGTCGGGACGTCCACAGGTCCGGATCCGGTCGTGCCGCGGCGGCACGTCCGCCCCTCAGGGCAGCCGCACCCCGAGCGCGGACTGCACCAGCGCCGCGTGCAGCTTCACGGCGAGCCCCGCCAGCTCCTTCGTACGGGCCTCGGCATGGGCCCTGGTCTGCGGATTGCGGTGCCGCCGCAGCGGCGCCACCACCTGGTCCACCAGCCCGGCCTCCCGGTCGGCGGCGGCCTTCATCACCCGCAGATGCCGAGGCTCGATCCCGGACCGCCCGAGTTCCACCACCAGCGAGGCCACGGTGGCCGCCTCCGCGTCGTACACGCCCTCCGCGACCGGGGCGATCAGCCCGTACGACTCCCATTCCGCGAGTTCCTCGTCGCCGATGCCGGCGGCGGCCAGCAGCTCGGCGCGGCCGATCCGGGCCGCCGTGGGCGCGTCGGACGGCTCGGAGGCGCCCTCACCGCCCCGCGCCCGGCCCAGCGCCGGCAGCTGTACGTCCTCGCCGCGCTCCATCGCCTCCAGGTGCTCGCGGATCACCTTCAGCGGCAGATAGTGGTCCCGCTGCATCCGCAGCACATGACCGAGGCGCTCGACATCACCGGCGCTGAACTTGCGGTACCCCGACGGGGTCCGCTGCGGCTCGATCAGCCCTTCCGACTCCAGGAACCGGATCTTGGAGATGGTGACCTCGGGGAAATCCTCCCGCAGCACGTTCAGCACCGTGCCGATGCTCATCAGCCCGCTGTCCGTGGCGGCGGCGCCGTGACCGGCACCGCCGCTCGGTGTATGGAGCATGGACCTTCCCTGGGATTCCCGGACCGTGTCCGGTGAGGTCAGATGACCTGCCGGCTCGCGTAGAAGACGAGCCGGTACTTGCCGATCTGCACCTCGTCGCCGTTGTGCAGGGCGACCTGGTCGATCCGCTCGCGGTTGACATATGTGCCGTTCAGGCTGCCGACATCGGCGACCGTGAAGGACCCGTCCGGAGCGCGCCGGAACTCGACATGGCGGCGCGAGACGGTCACGTCGTCCAGGAAGATGTCGCTCTGCGGATGGCGCCCGGCCGTGGTGAGGTCGCTGTCCAGCAGGAAGCGGCTCCCGGAGTTCGGCCCGCGGCGCACCACCAGCAGGGCCGAGCCCAGCGGCAGCGCGTCGACCGCGGCCTGCGCCTCGGGCGACAGGGCCGGGATCTGGGTCTGCCCGGTGACCTCGGAGTCGTACGCCTCAAGGCCGCTGATCGAGATCGTGGACGTCGTCTCGGACGCCCGCTCGGGGACCACGCCGGGGCGCAGGGGCGCGCCGCAGTTGGAACAGAAGCGGCTGTTCTCCGCATTGCGGTTGCCGCACCTCGAACACACCAGGGCCGACATCGACGGATCCTCCTGCCGCGGCTGCCCCGCCGGGGAATGGGACGCGTACGGATCGGGCGAAAACCCTCCACCCGTACTTGAGGTTGACGGTTGCCCGAAACCTATGCCTCCGGCCTGGGCAGGGTCAACCGACGGCGCGCCCGGACCACCCACCTGGTCCCGGAACAGCGGGCGCTGCCCTTCCGCGTCGGGCTGTGCGCGATGGCGGGCCGTCGCGTTGCCGCTGCCCTCTCGCGAGCTCTTGCCGAACAACTTCGCAAACAACTTCACGGGCGATTCCCCTTGACCGAAACAGACCCGCCCGTGGGGCAGGACGAACCCTGACTGCATACTCCGGCTGACCCGGACACCCTCACAACGTCCGTAGCCACCGGACAGTTTCCACCACGCACCACATGTTCGGTGCGCCGACCCCCCGCAACCTCATGCCCTGCTCCGACGCCCCCCATGCACCCCCGGTTCACTGGGAGGACGACCGAGCGTAGTCAGGCTGCTCCGCGGCTCGCAAGGCGTCCACGACGATCTTGTCCGCCCGCTCGACGGTCACCGTGGCCTGCTCCTTCTCAAGCGTCTGCACCACGCCTCCTGGGATGTTGAGCGCCGGCTCCAGATCCTGCGGCTTGCCGATGACCTGGAAACGATAGGGCGCGTTGATCTTGTTCCCGTCGACGCCGACTCCGTTCCCGGAATCCGTCAGATAGGTGTCCGCGACCACGCGCACGCCGTTCACCTGGACCGCCTCCGCGCCGGCGGCGCGCAGCTCCTGGATCGCGTCGAGCAGCATGTTCGCCTCGACCGTCCCCTTCGCGTCCTCGATGGTCATCGTGATTCCGGGCCCCTGGGCGGCCACCGTGCCCGCCAGGATGCCCAGTTGCCGTTCCTTCTCGACCGTCTGCCTGAGGGCTTCCTCCGCCTGGTCCGAGCTGTTCTCCAGCTCCTCCCGCTGCTTCTCAAGCCCCTGCTTCTCGTCCTCAAGACGCTCAGTCCGGTCGTCCAGTTCATCGAGGATGCGCACAAGATCCTCCTGCCGGGCACCACGCAGAGCACTGTCACCGTCACTGTACGAAGCGACCTGGACGGCGAGCCCGAACCCGAGCCCGAACAGCAACAGCGCGACGATGAGTTGCGCGCGCGTCACCCGCGGCGGCCACAGCCCCTGCGCCAGCCGCTGCCGGCCGGTCAGCGACGGCTCCCCCCGCCGCTCGGGCTCCTCGACGGAACCTGGCTGCGCCGGGATCTCCTGGGGCAGCTCCTTGCGCAGCGGACTTCCGTGCGCCCCGTGCTGGTTGCTCATCGCCTCACGCCCGGAAGACATGCCGGCGGATCGCCGCGGCGTTGGAGAAGATCCGGATACCGAGCACGACCACGACCCCGGTCGACAGCTGGGCGCCCACGCCCAGTTTGTCGCCCAGGAACACGATCAGCGCGGCGACGACCACGTTCGACAGGAACGACACCACGAAGACCTTGTCGTCGAAGATGCCGTCGAGCATGGCCCGCAGTCCCCCGAAGACGGCATCCAGTGCCGCCACCACGGCGATCGGCAGGTAGGGCTCGACGACCGCCGGAACCTCGGGCCGGACCAGCAGTCCGGCCACGACTCCCACGACGAGGCCCAGTACGGCGATCACGATGTGCCTTTCTCAGTCTCGGTTCTCGGCTCTGCGGTCTCGGTACCGGGCCGCGCGGTGCGCACCAGCACGCTGGGCGCGCCCGGCAGCCGGAGGTCCTCATGAACGGAAATCGCCGTCCGGATCCCGAAGTTCTCCTGGAGGGCATGCAGATAGAGCCCGTCCGCACTGTTCTGGAACTGGGTGCTCATCCGGTCCCCGTCCCCCACCGCGAGCACCGTGTACGGGGGCACCAACGGCCGGTTGTCGACCAGTATCGCGTCACCCGCGGCCCTGATCGCCGACAGCGCCGTCAGCCGCTGCCCGTTGATGGAGATGGCCTCGGCGCCCGACTCCCAGAACCCGTTGACCACGCGCTGCATGTCATGGTCACGCACCCGGCCCGTGTCGGAGAAAGCCGACGTCCCGCGCGGATCCGAACCCCCCTCGGCGGAAGCCTCCTTCGCGTCGTTCACAACCAGCTTCACACCGGGACCATGCACCTCGACGGCTCCGGCCAGGACGCCCACCAGATCGGTCCCGTCGCCGTCCCCGCTCTGCTGGAGCGCCGCCCGCTGCCGCGCCGCCACATCGTCACGCAGCCCCTCGACAGCGCTCTCCAGATCGTCCGCCGCCGTGGTCTCCTGGTCGATGCGATCGATCAGTTCCTCGCGCTCCTTGGCCACCACCGGAGCGGAGACCCGCGCCTGCGCCGCCCCCACGGTCACCACCAGGGCCGCCAGTACGAGCCCCGCGGCGAGCCCCAGCTTCGCGCGCAACGTCCTCGGCGAGCCTCCCTCACCGGCGGCCTTCCTACGCTCCGCGGCCTGGGCGTATCCGTCGTCGAGGCTGTGGTCCATCACATTGGTGAGCAGCGACATGGACGCGTCCGGGCGTGACGCACGCACGCGCGCGGGAGTGCTCCGAATGCGGGGCTGCTGCGGCATGCCGCACATCGTCGCACGTCGCGGCCACTACCTCCGAATGGCCCTACGCGCGTGCCGGGCGGGCCCCCTAGGGGCACCTGTCCGGCACGCGCGCGTGCCGCTCTTCTACCGCCCGGCGCTGTCCACCACGGCCGCCCACTCGTCGAGCAGGGCCTGAGCGGAGGCATCGTCCGGCCCTTCCGCCCACAGATGGGTGACGGCCTCGGCCGGGTCGGGCAGCACCATCACCCAGCGCCCGTCGGTCTCCACCACCCGCACCCCGTCCGTGGTGTCCACGAAGCGATCTCCGGCCGCCTCGACGACCCGCCGCATCACCAGGCCCTTGACCGCCCACGGGGTCGCCAGATCCCGCTTCAGGACGTGCGCACGCGGAATCCGCGCATCGATCTGGCTCAGCGTGAGCTGCGTCCGCGCCACCAGCCCGATCAGCCGTACGAACGCCGCCGTACCGTCGAAGACACTGCTGAACTCCGGGACGATGAACCCGCCCCGGCCGTCCCCGCCGAAGATCGTCGACTCGTCCCGCCCGACCCGGGTCAGATCGTCGGGCGAGGTGGTCGTCCACTCCACCTGCGTGCCGTGGTAAGCCGCCACCTGCTCGGCGATCCTGGTCGTCGTCACCGGCAGGGCCACCCGCCCGCTGCGCCGCTCGGCGGCCACCAGGTCGAGCATCACCAGCAGGGCCCGGTCGTCCTCGACGATCCGCCCCTTCTCATCGACCAGCGACAGCCGCTCACCGACCGGGTCGAACCGCACCCCGAACGCCGCCCGCGCGGAGGCCACGATCTCGCCCAGCCGCACCAGCCCCGACCGCCGCGCGTCCGCCGACTCCGTGGGCCGCGACTCGTCCAGACCTGGATTGATCGTCAGCGAGTCCACCCCGAGCTTGCCCAGCAGACTCGGCAACACCAGCCCCGCACTACCGTTCGAAGCATCGACCACGACCTTCAGCCCGGACTCCGCGATCCCGGTCGTGTCCACATTCCGCAGCAACGAACCCGTGTACGAATCGAAGACACTGGCCGGAAAATGCAGGTCCCCGATCTCCCCGGGGAACGCCCGCCGATACTCCTGCCGCGCAAAGACCCGGTCCAGCTTCCGCTGACTGCCCTGCGACAGATCAGCGCCCTGCCCGTCGAAGAACATGATGTCCACGGAATCAGGCACCCCGGGCGTCGTCCGGATCATGATCCCACCGGCACTCCCCCGAGCAGTCTGCTGCCGCGCCACAGGCAGCGGTACGTTCTCCAGATCCCGTACGTCGATGGCGCTGGCCTGCAAGGCGGAGATCACCGCCCGCTTCAGCGCGCGTGCGCCACGGGAGTGATCCCGCGCGGTCGTGACGGTCGACCCCTTCTTCAGGGTCGTCGCGTAGGCGCCCGCGAGCCGTACCGCCAGTTCCGGCGTGATCTCCACGTTGAGAATCCCGGAGACACCCCGAGCCCCGAACAGATGCGCCTGTCCTCGCGACTCCCAGATCACCGAGGTGTTGACGAAGGCGCCGGCCTCGATGGTCTTGAAGGGGTAGACCCGCACATTGCCCTGAACGATCGATTCTTCACCGATCAGGCACTCGTCCCCGATGACCGCCCCGTCCTCGATCCGGGCTGCCCGCATGATGTCGGTGTTCTTCCCGACGACACAGCCCCGCAGATTGCTGTGCTGCCCCACATACACGTTGTCGTGCACCACGGCCTTGTGCAGAAAGGCCCCGGATTTCACGACGACGTTCGACCCGACCACCGTGTGTTCACGGATCTCCGCCCCGGCCTCGACCTTGGCGTAGTCGCCGATGTAGAGCGGCCCGCGCAGCACCGCGTCCGGATGGACTTCCGCGCCTTCCGCGACCCAGACCCCGGGCGAGATCTCGAACCCGTCGATCTCTACGTCGACCTTGCCCTCCAGGACGTCGGCCTGCGCCTTCACATAGCTCTCGTGCGTGCCGACGTCCTCCCAGTAGCCCTCGGCCACAAACCCATAGATGGGTTTGCCTTCCTTCATCAACTGCGGAAACACATCGCCGGACCAGTCGACGGGCACGTCGGCCTCGACATAGTCGAAGACCTCGGGCTCCATGACGTAGATACCGGTGTTCACCGTGTCGGAGAAGACCTGACCCCAGGTCGGCTTCTCCAGGAACCGCTCGACCTGGCCGTCCTCGTCGACGATGGTGATGCCGAATTCCAGCGGATTGGGGACACGCGTCAGACAGACGGTGACGAGCCCGCCCTTCTCCTTGTGGAAATTGATCAGCTCGGTCAGATCGAAGTCGGTCAGCGCATCACCGGAGATGACGAGGAAGGTATCGTCCTTCAGCGCCTCCTCGGCGTTCTTGACGCTTCCGGCGGTACCGAGTGGCTTCTCCTCGTTGGCATAGGTGAGCTCCATTCCGAGCTCTTCACCGTCACCGAAGTAGTTCTTGACGAGCGATGCCAGGAACTGGACGGTTACTACTGTCTCGTTGAGCCCATGCCTTTTGAGCAGCCTCAGAACGTGCTCCATGATCGGCCGGTTGACTACCGGCAGGAGCGGCTTGGGCATGCTTGAGGTCATAGGGCGAAGGCGTGTGCCCTCGCCACCGGCCATCACGACGGCCTTCATGTCGGAAGCGTCCTCCTCTAAGAGACGACGGTCTAGCCGACTTCACCCGTCCGAATTGTCCCGCACTTTTCCTCTGCGGGCCATCGCGCCGTTACGGGCCGCGCCTATCGGCGAGCTCAATCGGCCGTGGCGTCCGCGCGAACCAGACGGCGGACTTGCACCACATACTGCACTCCTGCCCACCAATACAGCGTTGTACCCCATCCGGCGAACGCCCATCCGAAAATAGCAGCCAGTGACGCGATCCATCCACTTCCGTCACTGAGCAGGAGCAGGGGGAACGCATACATCAGGTTGAAGGTAGCCGCCTTCCCGAGGAAGTTCACCTGGGGCGGTGGATAGCCGTGCCGGCGGAGGATTCCCACCATCACCAGGAGAACCAGCTCCCGCGCCAGCAGTACAGCCGTCAACCAGATGGGCAGGATCTCACGCCATGTCAGTCCGACCAGAGTAGACAAAATGTAGAGCCGGTCAGCGGCCGGGTCGAGAAGCCGGCCAAGGCTGCTGATCTGATTCCAGCGCCGAGCGAGCTTGCCGTCCAGGTAGTCGCTGATCCCACTCAGAGCGAGCACCAACAGCGCCCATCCGTCGCTCTTGGGACCTCCGAACTCGGGCCTGAGAATCAGCCACAGGAAGAGCGGCACACCGACGAGCCGGGCCATACTGAGGATGTTGGGGATGGTGAGCACACGGTCCGTCTGGACGCGAGTCTCCTGGACCTCCACCCGGGGGCCTCCTGTGGGAAATGAGCCAACGATGCCCCCCGACCCTACCTCAACGCAAAAAAGCGTTGGCTCTTGGGCTGTACAGCCCAAGAGCCAACGCTCTAAGAGAAGTTCGGCGGGGGCCAACAAACCCACAGGGTACCCCCAGCAAAACCAAACG
>NZ_JBHTZD010000022.1:0-138636 GCF_042790455.1 Streptomyces sp. NPDC056734 | reverse complement strand
GCTTTCCTCCGGGCTTCCCTTCGGTGTCTCCGACTCTATCAGATCCTTTTCTCGATCCGATTCCCTGTCGGCGGGATTGTCTGGGGCGTTGGGCTTTTCGCCCGGCGGCCTTTCGACATTCACTACGTTAGCGGGTTCCCGGTCCGATTCACAATCGGGGTTCACGGGATTCGAATTCAGACATGCGGACACGACTGAATCGACCCGATCAAGGGTTCTCGTAACTAGTGGGGTGGCCGCTCCGGCTGCTGACAAGCGCAGTACCCGGTTCAGCGGCTCGGGCTACATTACGCACCTTCCGTGGGCGCGTCAACTTGAGCGATGTCTCGGGGTGTGGGCCCGATAGGGGCTCACCGTAGGGTCGTTGGCGATCCAGAAGCGCCATGGGTGGATGTCTCCGTCGCCGCCGTCGCCGGACACCCCCGTGCGTGGGCCGTTGCGTACCTGGTCAGCGGGGGCGGGGGTGCCGGTCAGTATGCGCAGGGGGGTTTCGCCGACCGCGCAGGCGTCCGTGCCGTCCAGGGCTCGGTCCACATCAAGGGCGGTGGCGAGGCGGGCGGGGCCTTTGGCCAGTTCTTGGTCATTCCGGGCGGAGAGTCGACGTTTGCGGGCGAGGTCGGCGCCCTCGATGATCTCGCCGGCGCGGAGCAGGACCGCGCTCGCGACG
This sequence comes from Streptomyces sp. NPDC056734, assembly GCF_042790455.1. Classification (NCBI taxonomy): domain Bacteria; kingdom Bacillati; phylum Actinomycetota; class Actinomycetes; order Kitasatosporales; family Streptomycetaceae; genus Streptomyces; species Streptomyces sp. NPDC056734. Next base: position 137,969 of record NZ_JBHTZD010000022.1, on the reverse strand, counting down.
CCGTCCGGTCCGCAGACCAGGTTCATGCAGTGCCACATGCCGTAGGTGAAGTAGACGTACACATGGCCGGGCGGGCCGAACATCACGGCCGTGCGGGGAGTGCGGCCCCGGTACGCGTGGGAGCCGGGGTCGTTGGCGCCGTCGTAGGCCTCGACCTCTGTGATGCGTACGGCGATCGGGCCGTCCGGGGTGGTGCGCACAAGGATGCGGCCGACAAGGTCGGGGGCCGCTTCCAGGACGGGGCGGTCGAAGAAGTGCCTGGGCAGGGGCGTACGGTCGGGGGTCGCGATCACGCCGTCCGAGGGTAGTACAGACGGGCGGGCGGCACGGGGTGGTCAGCGGGCCCTCGCCTTGCCAGGGTGGGGGCGCGGAACCGGACACGTCCGGATCGCGTTTCTAGGGATCAGGGATTACGGATCGATGTTCACGTGCGCACAGCGTGAGAGGGAGTGACATGGCGTTCAAGAAGCTGCTCGCGAGCCTGGGAGCCGGCGGGGCCTCCGTGGAGACCGTGCTGACTGAGGTCAATGTCGTGCCGGGCGGGGTCGTCCAAGGTGAGGTGCGGATCCAGGGCGGGTCCGTCGACCAGCAGATCGAGGCGCTGTCGGTCGGGCTCCAGGCCAAGGTCGAGGTGGAGACCCAGGACTCCGAGTACAAGCAGGACATCGAATTCTCGAAGCTGCGGCTCGGAGGCGCCTTCGCGCTGACGGCCGGGCAGGTGCACACGGTCCCGTTCGGTCTGGAGATCCCGTGGGAGACGCCGATCACGATGATCGACGGGCACGCCCTGCCGGCCATGCACATCGGTGTCACCACCGAGCTGGAGATCGCGCGTGCGGTCGACTCCGGTGACCTGGACCCGGTGAACGTGCACCCGCTGCCCGCGCAGAAGGCGATCCTGGACGCGTTCCTCCAGCTGGGCTTCCGGTTCAAGAACGCGGACATGGAGCGCGGTCATATCCGCGGGACGCGGCAGAAGCTGCCGTTCTACCAGGAGATCGAGTTCCTGCCGCCGCAGCAGTACCGGGGGCTGAACCAGGTCGAGCTGAGCTTCGTGGCCGACTCCGCCGCCATGGACGTGGTGCTGGAGATGGACAAGAAGCCGGGGCTGTTCAGCGAGAGCAGTGACACCTTCCGCTCGTTCCAGGTGGGCCTGCACGACTACCACACGACCGACTGGGGGGCCTACCTCAACCAGTGGCTGTCCGAGGTCGGCAGCAAGCGCAACTGGTTCTAGGCTCGTGGACCACTGAGCCGCTGAACCATCCGATCAGGAGGTACCGAGTGACCGAGCCGAAGAGGCGGCCCCTCCCCCACGACTTCCACCCGCCCGTGCCCGCCTTCGCGGTCACGAGTGAGGACGTCGAGGAGGGCGCGACCCTCAAGGACGCTCAGGTCTTCGCGGCGGGCAACGTCTCGCCGCAGCTGCGGTGGGAGGGGTTCCCGCCGGAGACCAAGAGCTTCGCCGTGACCTGCTACGACCCGGACGCCCCGACGGGCAGCGGGTTCTGGCACTGGGTGCTGTTCGACATCCCGGCATCGGTGGCCGAGCTGCCGGCCGGTGCGGGCGGCGGCAAGTTCGAGGGACTGCCGGAGGGTGCCGTCCACGCGCGCAACGACTACGGGACGAAGGACTTCGGCGGTGCCGCGCCGCCGCCCGGGGACGGGCCGCACCGGTATGTCTTCACGGTGTACGCGGTGGACCAGGAGAAGCTCGGTCCGGACGCGGACGCCAGTCCGGCCGTGGTCGGCTTCAATCTGCGGTTCCACACGCTGGCGCGGGCTCAGCTGATCGGTGAGTACGAGAACACCGGGCAGGGCTGATCGACAGTCCGGTCCGCTGAGGGTTCACCGAACGTTTGCCCGCCTCTGGTCTTGGAAGTGATCAGGGGCGGGCATTTTTGTTGCCGGGGGCGCGAGGGTCACCTCTCGGGGCCATCCCTCGCGGAGCAGCGGATATTGCGTTGTCCATCTCGGCGTGCCCGGCCAGAGTTGATCCCAGCCCGCCAGGGGGTGGGCGGGTGCGACACGGGAGGTGGGCGGGAAATGCGCGACACGCTGGTGCTCAACGCGAGCTTTGAGCCGCTGTCGACAGTGACGCTGAATCGAGCCGTCGTGCTGGTGCTCCAGGACAAGGCCGTCGTCGAGCAGGCCCACCCCGAACTGCGGATGCGCGGAGCGGCCGTGGACATACCGGCGCCCCGGGTGATCCGGCTGTGCCGGTATGTGAGGGTGCCGTTCCGAAGACGAGCGCCGTGGTCCAGGCGGGGCGTGCTGGTGCGGGACCGGCACCGGTGCGCGTACTGCGGGCGGCGGGCGACGACCGTGGACCATGTGCTGCCGAGGTCGCAGGGCGGGCAGGACAGCTGGCTGAACACGGTGGCCTCGTGCGCGGAGGACAATCACCGCAAGGCGAATCGGACGCCGGACGAGGCGGGGATGCCGCTGCTCCGGGCGCCGTTCGAGCCGACCCCCGCGGACGCGATGCTGCTGACGCTGGCCCAGGACGACTATGCGGCACTGCCCGACTGGCTGGCGTCGGCCGCCGCTTAGAGTCTTTCGCCGCAGGGCCTGCCGGGGTCTTGTGGCGGTGCGTTGAGTGTCGCCGGAAACGCGGAGTCCCCGCACCCTCGTGGTGGGTGCGGGGACTCCGCGTTTCCAGGTCCTGCCGGTCAGTCGATCGACGGCTTCTCGCGGCGTTCCGTCGGGGCCGGGGGCGGGGCGCTTTGGCCGTTGCCTCCGCCCAGGCCACCGAAGTTGCCCATGGCGCCGGAGAGGCCCTTGAGGGCGTCGCCGATCTCGCTGGGGACGATCCAGAGCTTGTTGGCGTTGCCCTCGGCGATCTTCGGGAGCATCTGGAGGTACTGGTAGCTGAGCAGCTTCTGGTCGGGGTCTCCGGCGTGGATGGCCTCGAAGACCGTACGGACCGCCTGGGCCTCGCCTTCGGCGCGCAGGGCGGCTGCCTTGGCCTCACCTTCGGCGCGCAGGATCTGGGACTGCTTCTCGCCCTCGGCGCGCAGGATCTCGGACTGGCGGACACCTTCGGCCTGGAGGATCGCGGCGCGCTTGTCGCGGTCGGCGCGCATCTGCTTCTCCATCGAGTCCTGGATGGAGGTGGGCGGCTCGATCGCCTTCAGTTCGACGCGGTTGACGCGGATGCCCCATTTGCCGGTGGCCTCGTCGAGGACCCCGCGCAGGGCCGCGTTGATCTCCTCGCGGGAGGTGAGGGTGCGCTCCAGGTCCATGCCACCGATGATGTTGCGCAGGGTGGTGACCGTGAGCTGTTCGATCGCCTGGATGTAGCTGGCGACTTCGTAGGTCGCGGCGCGGGCGTCGGTGACCTGGTAGTAGATGACCGTGTCGATGTTGACGACCAGGTTGTCCTGGGTGATCACCGGCTGCGGCGGGAAGGGGACGACCTGTTCACGCAGGTCGATGCGGTTGCGGATGGTGTCGATGAACGGCACGACAATGTTCAGGCCCGCGTTGAGCGTCCGCGTGTAACGGCCGAAGCGTTCCACGATCGAGGCGCTCGCCTGCGGGATGACTTGGATCGTCTTGATCAGGGCGATGAAGACCAACACCACCAGGATGATCAAGACGATGATGACCGGTTCCATCGTCGCTGCCCGTACCCTTCTCCGCCTTGGCGGACCTACGGTTGCAGATCTTATGCTTGTTGAAGATCTTGCTGGTCGAGTCTGTCAGACCGTCGTAGGCCTCGGGGGATGTTCGGTCAGTTGGTCCCGCGGAGGTCAGATGACGATCGCGGTGGCTCCCTCGATGTCGACGACATCCACTTGCTGGCCCGCCTCGTAGCTGCGGTCCGAGTCCAGGGAGCGGGCCGACCAGATCTCACCGGCGAGCTTGATCCTGCCGCTGCCCGAGCCGTCGACGCGCTCCAGGACGACGGCCTGTCTGCCCTTCAACGCGTCGATGCCGGTGGCCAGTTGGGGGCTCTGCCGGCGATGTCGGGCCGCGATGGGGCGGACGACGGCGACCAGGGCGACGGAGACGATCACGAAGACGAGAACCTGGGCGACGACACCGCCGCCGAGCCCTGCCACACCGGCCGCCGCGAGGGCGCCGACGGCGAACATCCCGAACTCCGGCATCGTGGTCACCACGAGCGGGATGCCGAGTGCTGCCGCGCCGATGAGCCACCAGACCCAGGCGTCGATGTTGTCCACACCATCAATGGTATGACCGCGGGTCGGTTCGCGGACAGGGTGCAAAGGGGGTTGTGGACCCCTGGTTTTCTTGGGGGTTCGGGAGGTTTCAGGACAGCGGGAGGCCCCGTGCCGTCCAGCGGTCGCCGACCTGCTCGACGACGAGGGGGAGGCCGAAGCAGAGGGAGAGGTTGCGGGAGCTGAGTTCGAGTTCCAGCGGGCCGGCGGCGAGGACCTTGCCCTGGCGGATCATGAGGACGTGGGTGAAGCCGGGGGCGATCTCCTCGACATGGTGGGTGACCATGATCATGGAGGGGGCGATCGGGTCGCGGGCGAGGCGGCCGAGGCGGCGCACGAGATCCTCACGGCCGCCGAGGTCGAGTCCGGCGGCGGGCTCGTCGAGCAGGAGGAGTTCGGGGTCGGTCATCAGGGCGCGGGCGATCAGGGTGCGCTTGCGCTCGCCCTCGGAAAGGGTGCCGAAGCGGCGGTCCAGGTAGTCGGACATGCCGAGCCGGTCGAGGAAGGCGCGGGCGCGCTGCTCGTCGATCTCGTCGTAGTCCTCGTGCCAGGTGGCGGTCATGCCGTACGCGGCGGTGAGCACGGTGTGCAGGACGGTCTGGCGCTTGGGGAGCTTCTCGGCGAGGGCGATGCCGGCCATGCCGATGCGGGGGCGCAGGTCGAAGACGTCGACCTTGCCCATGGTGTCGCCGAGGATGGTGGCGGTGCCCTTGCTGGGGAAGACGTAGCTGGAGGCGACATTGAGGAGGGTGGTCTTGCCGGCGCCGTTGGGGCCGAGGATGACCCAGCGTTCGCCTTCCTTGACCGACCACGAGACCTGCTCCACCAGCGCGCGGCCCTCGCGGATGACGGATACGTCCTGAAGCTCCAGAACATCGCTCATGAGCGCGTTGTCTCCCCTTGCAGTGTGGCCGGTCTCGGCAGTCGCGTACGCCTGTGGCTCGGGTCCGCCGCGCCCGCGGGCGCAGGCCCTCAAGGAAATCTACGCCACAGGTCACCTGCTCCCGTCCATCGGTCCGGTCCTTAGGGTGGACCCATGCTTTCGGAACCGCGCTCCGGGCGCCTCGCCGCTTGGGGAAATGCTCTTCTTGCCGGATTTGTCTCGCCGGATGACGCCGTGCTGGCCATCGTCGGGGAGGACGCCGTGCACCGGGTGGCGTCACTGCCCGGTGAGTCCGCACCGGTCGGGCTCACGCTCGCGCTCGGCCGACTGCGCTCGCTCGGGACGACGGGGCTGCGGATCGCGCTGCCGGCGCCGGGGCATCCGCTGGGGCTGAGCGGCCCGCCGGACTTCAACGCGCGCGCGTTGGACGCCGGGGAGGCGGTGATCTGTCATGGCGCCTCGCTGGGTCTGGTGCCGGAGGTGTCGGAGGCCGGGCCACAGGGCGACGTCCATGTCGAGGTCGTCTGGCACTGTCTCGCCGTACGGGAGGCGCCGCCCGCCGATGTGCCCTCGCTCGGCGAGGCGGAGCGGGAGCTGGCGGAGGCGCTGCGGGAGGCGACGGAGCTGCTGACGCGGCTGGACGTGGCCGCCTCGGGGCCGGTCGCGGAGGCGGCGATCGACGCGTACCGGGCGCGGGCCGAGCGGGGACGAGAGGTGCTGGCGCCGGGGTATCCGCCGCGCGCGGTACGGGTGCTGGAGCTGGCGCAGCGGGTGGGGCTGCTGGTTTCCGTGGCGCAGGAGAGCCACGCGAGCGGGGATGTGCGGGCCGGGGCGGTGAGCGCGTCGGAGATGGCGGCGCGGGGGGCCGCGCTGCGGCCGGTGGAGCGGGTGGCCCGGCGGGCGCTGGTCGCGGCGTACAACTCCGTTGTGGAGGAGCGGGAGAAGGGGGTCCGGTAGTCGACGGGCGGGAGAAGGGGGTCGGTGGCCGGCGGGCGGGAGAAGGAGTCCGGTGGCCGGTGAGCGGGAGAAGGAGTCCGGTGGCCGGTGAGCGGGAGAAGAGGTCCGGTGGCCGGCGGGTGGGAGAAGGGGTCCGGTGGCCGGCGGGTGGGAGAAGGGGGTCGGTGGCCGGCGATGTGAAGGGGCCCCGAGTCGGTCTCGACTCGGGGCCCCTGGGTGACCGCGCTGGGGTCAGTGGTTCACGCCGGTGTTGCCGAACGCGGGGTTCAGCAGGCCGATGACGTTGATGGTGTTGCCGACGACGTTGACCGGGACGTGGACGGGGACCTGGATGGCGTTGCCCGAGACGACGCCCGGCGACTTCACGGCCGGACCCTCGGCGCGCGCGTCGGCGACCGCCGCACCGGCGGAGGCACCGGCGGCGATACCGGCGACGGTGAGGGCCATGGCGGCCTTCTTGGCGATGTTCATGAGAAGCGTTTCCTCCTGCTGTTGCGGGTCCGACCCGGCCGCGGGTCGTGCGCTGATCAACGGCGGGAGCGTTCCGCATGACACGGCGGTGCCGGTCGAACTGCCCGTTCGGATCAATGGGCGGACAAGCAGACCGGGCCGGTAGACGGACCGGCCTCCCGGAGAGTGACCGGGAGGCCGGAAGTCAGTGCGGCGCTAGGCCGGCACTCAGTGGTTGACGCCGAGGTTGCCGAACGCCGGGTTCAGCACACCGATGACGTTGACGCTGTTGCCGACGGCGTTGACCGGGACGTCCACCGGGACCTGGATGACGTTGCCGGAGACGGCACCGGGAGAGCCTTCGGCCTTGCCGGTCGCCAGCGAGCCGTCGGTGGCGGAGGCCATTCCGGCCCCGGCGGCAATGAGCCCGCCGGCCACCATCGTCACGGCCGCTGCCTTCTTCAGGTTCTTCACTTCTCAAGCCCTCCTTGCCATCGCCACGGCAGTCACCGTGGCATGCAAGGAGAACGGCCGGATCCCCTGAAGGATGCGCCATCTGGGGGACATTCCCACGACGGTATGAATCTCAGCCCGGAAGGGAACCTTCCGGTTTGCCGCACCGAGCGGCTGCGGGCCGGTCGCCAACTGGTCACCAAGGGTTGCCAAGAGGGCGCCAAGGAGTCGCCAACCGGCTGTTATCCGGCCACACCATGACGTACGGCCCACAGCGCGGCCTGGGTGCGGTCCGCCAGGTCGAGTTTCATCAGGATGTTCGAGACATGGGTCTTGACGGTCTTCTCGGAGAGGACGAGGGCGCGGGCGATCTCGCGGTTGGAGCGGCCGTCGGCGATCAGCGAGAGCACCTCGCGCTCACGCTCGGTGAGGGAACCGCCTCTGCCCTGGCCCGTGTGGGAGTCCTCCTGGCAGATGAGGGCGTCGGCCACCTCGGGCTGGAGCAGCACATGCCCGGCGTGCACCGAGCGGATGGCACCGGCGAGGGCCTCGGGGTCGACGTCCTTGTACACATATCCGGCGGCGCCCGCGCGCAGGGCCGGGACCACCGTGCGCTGTTCGGTGAAGCTGGTGACGATCAGCACGCGCGCGGGGTGGCTGAGTTCGCGGAGCTTGCGCAGCGCCTCCACGCCGTCCATGCCGGGCATCTTGACGTCCATGAGGATGACGTCGGGCCGCAGCTCCTCCGCGCGGGCGACGCCCTCGGCGCCGTCGGCGGCCTCGCCGACGACCTCGATGTCGTCCTGCACTTCCAGGAAGGTGCGCAGTCCCCGGCGGACCACCTGGTGGTCGTCGACGAGCAGCACCCTGATTGCGTCAGCCACCGGGAACCTCCATCTCGATCGTGGTGCCCGAGCCGGGCGCCGATTCCACCCTCAGCCGGCCGCCCACGCCGCTGGCGCGGTCGCGCATGGAGACCAGGCCCAGGTGCCGGCCCGCGCGGCGGACCGTACGCGGGTCGAAGCCGCCGCCGTCGTCCTGGATGCGCAGGACGGCGCCGCTGCCGCGGCGCTCCAGGACGACCTCGACGCAGGGTGCGCCGGAGTGCCGCAGCGCGTTGTGCAGGGCCTCCTGGGCGACGCGCAGCAGGGCTTCTTCCTGGGCGGCGGGCAGGGCGCGCATGCCGCGCGCGGTGAAGGTCACGCGGGCGCTGTGGGCGCGGTCCAGGACGTGGATCTGGGTGCGCAGGGTGTGGACGAGACCGTCCTCGTCCAGGGCGGCGGGGCGCAGCTCCACGACGGCGGCGCGCAGTTCTTCGGCGGCTTCGGCGGCGAGGGCGGCCACCTGGTGCAGCTCGTCCTTGGCGCGGGCCGGGTCGCGGTCGACGAGGGCGGTGGCGGCCTGGGCGGTCAGGCGCAGGGAGAACAGCTTCTGGCTGACGGCGTCGTGAAGCTCATGGGCGAGGCGGGAGCGCTCCTCCGCGATGGTCAGTTCGCGGCTGCGCTCGTAGAGGCGGGCATTGGTCAGGGCGATCGCGGCGTGCTGGGCGAGGATCCCGAGGACGTCCTCGTCGTCCTCGGTGAAGCCGCAGCCGCCGTCCGGTTTGGGGCACCGCTTGTTCGCCAGGAAGAGGGCGCCGATGATCTCGTCGCCGTCGCGGATGGGCAGGCCCAGGAAGTCGACCAGGTCGGGGTGGGCGCTGGGCCAGCCGCCGAAGCGGGTGTCCTTGCGCACATCGGCCAGGCGCTGCGGCTTGGCGTCGCGCAGCATCGCGGCGAGGACGCCGTGCTGGCGCGGGAGCGGGCCGATGGCCTTCCACTGGGCATCGCTGACGCCGTCGACGACGAACTGGGCGAAGCCGCCGTGGTCGTCCGGGACGCCCAGGGCCGCGTACTCGGCGTCGAGCAGCTCGCGGGCGGAGGCGACGATCGTCTTGAGGACGTCGTGCACCTCCAGGTGCCTGCTCATGGCCAGCAGCGCGGCGCTGATCGCGGCGAGGCCGGACCGGGGGCCTTGACTCATGACCTCACGGTACCGGCGGGGTCCGACAACGCGGATCGGACCGGCGATGGCCCCGGTCTGGGCCGCCGGACCTAGGGCTGAGGTCGCAGATCGGCGGCGTAGGCCGAAGGGCCCGTCGGATTGCGGCTCGCGCCCGAGGCGGAGGGGGCGGGGCGGTTCCTACCGTGAGGGCACGCCGGACCGTACGGCGGTTGAGGACGAGGGGACGTGTGCCATGCCGGTTGCGATCATCACGGGTGCGTCGAAGGGGCTGGGGCGGGCGCTGGCCGACGCGCTGGCCGCGCGGGGCTGGGATCTGGTGCTGAACGCCCGTACCGCCGACGTGCTGGCCCAGACGGCCGGGGCCGTCTCGGCGCACGGCACGCGCGTGGAGGCGTTCGCCGGGGATGTGACGGACGCCGGGCACCGCGCGGCGCTGGTGGCGGCGGCCTGGCGGCTGGGCGGCGTCGATCTGCTGGTGAGCAACGCGAGCGCGCTGGGCGCCGAGCCGCTGGTGCGGCTGGAGGAGCTGCCGCTGGCGGGGTTGCGGCGGGCGCTGGAGGTCAACGCGGTGGCGGCGCTGGGGCTGGTGCAGGAGGCGCTGCCGCTGCTGCGGGTCTCCGGCGCGGGCACGGTGATCGCGATCAGCTCGGACGCGGCGGCGGAGGCGTACGAGACGTGGGGCGGCTACGGGGCGTCCAAGGCGGCCCTGGACCACCTGGCGGCCGTGCTGGGCGCCGAGGAGCCCGGTCTGCGGGTCTGGGCGGTGGATCCCGGGGACATGGCGACGGACCTGTACGCGGCGGCCGTACCGCAGGACACCGATCCGCGGCCGGAGCCGGTCGCCGTGGTGCCGGCGTTCCTGCGGCTGCTGGACGAGCGTCCGGTGAGCGGGCGCTACAGCGCGCCGTCGCTGCTGGAGGGGGTGCGGTGACGCTCGCCCTGAGGGTTCCCGGGGAGCTGTCCGCGCGGGTGCCCGCCGAGCAGCGGGGGACCGGGCTGGGCCGGGACGCCGTGCGGCTGCTGGTGTCGCAGGGGTGCGAGATCTCGCACCATGTGTTCGCGGAGCTGCCCTTGCTGCTGCGGGCCGGGGACCTGCTGGTGGTGAACACGTCGCCGACGCTGACGGCGGCCGTGGACGGGATCCTCGGGCACGCGCGCGTGGTGGTGCATTTCTCGACCCATGGCGATGACGGACGGTGGGCCGTGGAGCTGCGGGATCCGGACGGCAGGGGCACCACGCGCGCGCGTGCGGGTGGCCCCGAGGGGGCGGTGGTGGGGCTGCCCGGGGGTGTGCGGCTGGTGCTGGAGGAGCCGGTGAGCGCGGACGGGCGGCGGCTGTGGTGGGCGCGGGTGTCGGATCCGGAGGTGGCGGGGCTGCTGCGGGAGCACGGGCGGCCCATTCGCTATTCCTATACGGAGCGGGATCAGCCGCTGTCCGTGTATCAGACGGTGTTCGCGCTGCCGGCGGATGACGGGTCGGGCAGCGCGGAGATGCCGAGCGCGGCGCGGCCCTTCACCGCGCGGCTGGTGGCGGAGCTGGTGAGCCGGGGGGTGCAGTTCGCGCCGGTCACGCTGCACACGGGGGTGGCGTCGGGGGAGGCGCACGAGCCGCCGTATCCGGAACGGTTCGCGGTGCCGGCGGCCTCCGCGCGGCTGATCAACGCCGTGAAGGGCGGGAGGAAGGGGCGCGGGGCGCTCTCCCGGGAGGGTGGTGGGCGGGTGATCGCGGTGGGGACGACCGCCGTACGGGCCGTGGAGTCCGCCGTGGGGCCCGCGGGGGCGGTCCGGGCGGCCGAGGGGTGGACGGACCTGGTGGTGACGCCGGAGCGCGGCGTGCGGGTGGTGGACGGGCTGCTGACCGGGCTGCACGAGCCGGAGGCGTCGCATCTGCTGATGCTGGAGGCGGTCGCGGGGCGGGCGGCGATCGGCCGTGGGTACGAGGCGGCGCTGCGCGGGCGCTATCTGTGGCACGAGTTCGGGGACGTACATCTCCTCCTTCCGGAGGAGGGCCCTCACGCTGGGAGTTGCTCCGGCAACTGTTGGTGAGACCGCTACACCACGGATGTGACCCCGCACATAGGACCCACATCACGTACGAAGGTAAGTAGGAGATCAAGACCTGCCACGTGAACGGGACAGACGGCCCAGTCTGTCCCGTTTTGCACTTCTAGGATCCACTACCCGGCTTCGTACGTCACACCTTTGCCAGGCATTTTTGCGACAGCTAAGAATGGCTGCCGTCGCTCAGCGCCGCGGGTTCTTTCCCGTGGCTTTCTCGCGGACAGTCCCCTGTTCCGGCGGACGTTGAGCGGCCTCCGCGCTATTCGAAGAGGTCCATTCGCCATGCCGAAGAACTTCAAGCTTTCCGGTCTTGCCGCTCGGACCGGTCGTGCCGCCCAGACCGGTCGTGCCGGTCTGTCCCGTGCCGCCGACACCGGTCGGGCCGGTCTGTCCCGTGCCGCCGCTCGCGGCCGGGCGCTGCCCCGGCAGCGCAGGTTCGCCCTTGCCGGGGTCGGTGCGCTCAGCGCCGCCACGCTCGCCTTCACCGTGGTCCCCGCGGGCGGCGAGACGGTCGCCGCGGACGCCTCCTCCACCGCGCAGCTCACCTACCGGACCGAGCCGATCAAGGACGTCCGGGCCAGCGTCACCGACCAGCTCGCCGGTGCCAGCGTCAAGATCGAGGCCATCCAGGCCAAGAAGCAGGCCGCCGCCGACGCCCGCAAGGCCAAGACGGAAGCGAAGCAGCAGGCCGTCGCGAAGGCAGCCGCGAAGGCCGCCGCCGAGCGCAAGGCCGAGCAGCAGTCCCCGAGCCGCTCCGCCCAGCGCCCGCAGAGCAAGCCGGCCGCCGCGCCGACGTACCCGAACAACCTCGACGGCTGGATCCGTGAGTCGCTGGACATCATGGACTCCAAGGGCATCCCGGGCAGCTACGACGGGCTGCACCGCAACATCCTGCGGGAGTCCTCCGGCAACCCGAACGCGATCAACAACTGGGACATCAACGCCATCAACGGCATCCCGTCCAAGGGGCTGCTCCAGGTGATCCCGCCGACCTTCGCGGCGTACCACGTCTCCGGTACCCCGAAGAACATCTACGACCCGATCGCCAACATCGTCGCCGCCGCCAACTACGCGGCCGATCGGTACGGCTCGATCGACAACGTCTTCGGCGCGTACTGAGTCGCCGCCGGGGACCAGCGCGTCCGGCACGTCCGTCACGTCTGTCACGTCGGTCGCCTCGGTCATGCCGATGCGTCCGGCACGTCCGGCGCGTCCGGCAGCTTTCCGCGCGCACCGGGGCCGGCGCGGGTCTCGGACCGCACGCGAAAGGGCGGCACCCTCATGGGGGTGCCGCCCTTCGGCGTCTCGTACCGACGTCTCGTACCGACGTCTCGTACGACGGTGCTACTTGCGCATGACCTCCGGCTCGTGGCGGCGCAGGAAGCGGGCGACGAAGAAGCCGCAGATCACACCGAGGACGAGCAGGGCGGCCATGTCCATGCCCCAGACGCCGACCGTGTGCTCCCACAGCGGGTCGTCCGCCCCGCCGTCCTCGGGCGGGGCGATCCGGTTGAAGTCCAGCGTGGCGCCGGCCGCGCCGACCGCCCAGCGGGACGGCATCAGATACGAGAACTGATTGACGCCGACGGCGCCGTTCAGGGCGAAGAGACAGCCCGTGAAGACGACCTGGACGATCGCGAACATCACCAGCAGCGGCATGGTCTTCTCGGAGGTCTTCACCAGGGACGAGATGACCAGGCCGAACATCATCGAGGTGAAGCCGAGCGCCATGATCGGCAGGGACAGCTCGATCATGGTGGCGCTGCCCAGGATCAGGCCCTCCGCGGGGAGCTCGCGGCGGGAGAAACCGATCACGCCGACCATGAGCCCCTGGAACACGGTGATCATGCCGAGCACGAACACCTTGGACATCAGATACGCCGAGCGGGACAGGCCGGTCGCGCGCTCCCGCTCGTAGATCACCCGTTCCTTGATCAGCTCACGGACGGAGTTCGCCGCACCCGCGAAGGTGGCGCCGACGGCGAGTATCAGCAGGACCGTGGTCGCCGTGCCGTTGGGGACGATCCGGCCCTGCGCGTTGGGCGCGTTGGGGAGCAGGCCCTTGTCCGGGTCGATCAGCATGCTGACCGCGCCGAGGACGGCCGGGAGGATCACCATCAGCGCGAGGAAGCCCTTGTCGGAGGCGATCACCGAGGTGTAGCGGCGCACCAGGGTGATCCACTGTGACATCCAGCCCTGCGGCTTCGGCGGCCTGATCGCCTGCATGGCCGGCATCTGTACGGCCTGTGGGGCGACGGCGTCGATGTCCGCGGCGTACATCTGGTAGTGCTGCGAGCCCCTCCAGCGGCCCGCCCAGTCGTAGTCGCGGTAGTTCTCGAAGGCGGAGAAGACATCGGCCCAGGTGTCGTAGCCGAAGAAGTTCAGCGCCTCCTCGGGCGGGCCGAAGAAGGCGACCGCGCCGCCCGGCGCCATCACCAGCAGCTTGTCGCACAGGGCCAGCTCGGCCACCGAGTGGGTGACGACCAGGACCGTGCGGCCGTCGTCGGCGAGGCCGCGCAGCAGCTGCATGACATCGCGGTCCATGCCCGGGTCGAGACCCGAGGTCGGCTCGTCCAGGAAGATCAGCGACGGCTTGGTGAGCAGCTCCAGGGCGACGGAGACGCGCTTGCGCTGGCCGCCGGACAGGGAGGTGACCTTCTTGTCCTTGTGGAGGTCGAGCTTCAGCTCGCGCAGCACCTCGTCGATCCGGGCCTCGCGCTCGGCGCCGGTGGTGTCGGCGGGGAAGCGCAGCTTGGCCGCGTATTTGAGAGCTTTCTTGACAGTCAGCTCTTTGTGCAGGATGTCGTCCTGCGGGACCAGGCCGATGCGCTGGCGCAGCTCGGCGAACTGTTTGTAAAGGTTCCTGTTGTCGTACAGGACCTCGCCCTGATTGGCAGGACGGTAACCGGTCAGTGCCTTGAGCAGGGTCGACTTTCCGGAGCCGGACGGGCCGATGACGGCGATCAGCGACTTCTCCGGGACGCCGAAGGAGACGTCCTTGAGGATCTGCTTGCCCCCGTCGACGGTGACGGTCAGATGGCGGGCGGAGAAGGACACCTCACCGGTGTCGACGAACTCCTCCAGGCGGTCGCCGACGATCCGGAAGGTGGAGTGACCGACGCCCACGATGTCGGCCGGGCCGAGCAGTTGGGCGCCGCCCTTGGTGATCAGCTGGCCGTTGACGTAGGTGCCGTTGTGCGAGCCGAGGTCGCGGATCTCCATGCGGCCGTCGGGCATGGAGTGGAACTCGGCGTGGTGGCGCGAGACCTGGAGGTCGGAGACCACCAGCTCGTTGTCCAGCGCGCGGCCGATGCGCATGACCCGGCCGAGCGAGAACTGGTGGAACGTGGTCGGGCTGCGGTCGCCGTGGACCGGCGGCGCCCCCGCGGCACCACCGGGTCCCTGCTGGGCGTGCCCCTGCCGTTGCGGTGCCTGGCTCTGGTGCGGTGCCTGGCCTTGGTGTGGTGCCTGGCTCTGGTGCGGTGCCTGGCCTTGCCGCTGCGGGACCTGACCCTGCTGTAGGGCCTGCCCTTGCTGTGGGGCCTGCCCTTGCTGCTGCGGGACCTGTGCCGCCTGCTGCCAGCCGGCCTGGGCCTGCGGTGCCGGCTGCTGGGCCCAGCCGGGGTGCGCGGCCTGCCCGCCCGGGGCGCCCTGTGCCGCGTACGGCTGCTGGTGCGGTTGCTGGTTCGGCTGCTGCGGCTGTGCCGCGGCCGCCTCGCCGGAGAGCTTGACCTGCGGACCGTCGGTCGCGTTGCCCAGGTGCACCGATGAACCGGGGCCGATCTCCAGCTGATGGATCCGCTGCCCCTGCACGAAGGTGCCGTTGGTGCTGCCGTGGTCCTCGATGACCCAGCCACGGCCGTTGAAGCTGACCGTGGCGTGCCGCCAGGAGACCCTGGCGTCCTCGAACACGACGTCCCCTTGTGGATCGCGCCCGAGTGTGTAGGGCCTGGACGGGTCGAGCGTCCAGGTCCGTCCGTTTGATTCCAGTACGAGTTCCGGCACTCCATGCCCCACTGAGTTGTCCCCCGAGTTTTCCCCCATCGCAGGGAGTCTAGGGATGTCGAACATCGGGGGGAACTATTTCAGGAGCGCCCCCCTGACCGAAAGTCGGGCCTTGCGCGGGCGGCGCGGGGGCGCATCGAGGCTTTGTCGTTGACGGGGTTGAAACCGCCCCGGAGAGTGGTATTCCAGGCGAGGGGGACATGCGTGGCGCTGTGCCGCGCAGCGGATCGGGGGGTCTGCCATGGATGCCGAAGGCGTACGGCACGGCCGGCGGGTGCCGTGGATCGACGTAGTGCTGTCCGCGATCGCCTCCGTGAGCTGGGCGTTGATCGGTATGGCGGGCACGGCGGCGCTCGGCCTGCATCTCCTGGAGGCGGACGCGGCGGGGTCGCTGGGCCCGATGACGGCGGCGGTGGTGGCGCTCGGGGCCGGTGGGTCGGTCAGCCCGTCGGGGGACATGTCCGCGTTCGGTCTGGAGGGCGCGGAGGCCACGACCGCCATCGAGATCACGCCACTGGGGGTCAGCCTGGTCGGTGCGCTCCTTTTGTCCTGGATTTTCCTGCGCTCACTGCGGGCGGCCGGAGCGGTGGTGTCACCGGCCGAACTGCTCGCGCGCGTGGGCGCGGTGGTCGTGCTGTTCGTGGCGTCGCTCGGCGGGCTCGCCTGGGCCGGGCACGACGTCATCACGATCGACGGCGGCGCGCTCGGGCTGGACGACGTGCCCGGGGCCGGTGGGACGGGCGGCATCGAGATCCCGGGCCTCGGGGAGGTGGGGGATGTCGGGGACATCGGGGACCTCGGCGGGCTGCTGCCGGACCGGGTCGGCGATCTGATCGACGCGAAGGCGGCGGTCGGGTTCACCGTGGACACCGTACCGACGCTGCTCGGCGGGCTCGGCTGGGTCGTGGGCGTACTGCTGATCGCGCTGCTGGCCTCGCGGCGCACCCCCCTTCCGCGCGGGCTCGCCTTCATGCACCGGGTGGTCAGGCCGGCCGTCTCGTCGCTGGTCACCGTGTTGCTGGTGGCGGTCGCGGCGGGGCTCGCGGCGGCGGCGTACGCGGCGATCGGCGACGACCACCCCAAGCGGATCGCCGGCGCGGCACTGCTCGGGGCGCCGAACGGAGTGTGGCTCGGCGTCCCGATCGGCCTCTTCGTGCCGTACGAGGGTGACGCGACGGGCCCGCTGACCCGCTTCCTGCCGGATCCGCTGGACGACCTGCTGGCCGACTCGGACGGGCCCGTGACGCTCGGACGTCTCGCGGAGCTGGACACGCGGGTGTGGCTGCTGGGGGTGGGGGCGGGGGTGTTGATGCTGCTGGCGGGGGTGGTCACGGCGGTGCGGACGCCGGTGGGGCGGGGGGTGGCCGAGCAGGGGGTGGCTGCGCGGATGCCGGGTGGGCCGGGGGTGCGTGGGTGGACGGCGGTTGGTCCGACGGCGGGCGGGTCGGCGCCGGGCGGGGGGCGGGTGCGTGAGGGCGGGGCGTCCGGGGCGGTCGGGGACGTCGGTGTCCTCGGGTTCGTGATGCGGTGTGCGGTGCCGCTGGGGGTCGTCATGGCGCTGGCCCTGCCCTTGCTCGGGTGGCTCGCGGAGATCTCGGTGGATGCCTCGCTGTCGGTGCTGGGGGTCGACGCGTTCGGGGCCGGGGTGGAGTTGCGGGCGCGGTTCGGGAGCGCGTTGCTGCTGGGTGCGGTGTGGGGGGTGGGGGCCGGGGCTGTCGGGGCGTTGCTGGCGTATGCGACGGGGGCGGCGGGGCGGCGGGCGGTGCGGTGGGGGGTGGCACTGGGTGACGTGGGGGCGGGCGGCTTGGCGGCGGGTGCGGGTACGGGGGTGGGGGCCGCGGAGGGTGCCGGGGCGGGGCCGTATGGGCGGGGGGTGCCGTATCGGGCGCCCAATCCGGCGACCAATCCTTATTTGCGGGTGCCGGAGGAGGGGCTGGAGGGGCGCGTACGGGGGGTGCGGGGGCCGGAGTCGCGGGTACGGGAGCGGGGGTCGGGGGTGGAGGGGGCGGGGCCGGGGGTGCCGGGGCAGGGGCGGGGGCAGGGTGTACGAGGGCAGGGGCCGGGGGCGTCGGGTGGGGCGGGTGCGGCGGAGCCTGGGCCTTCTCGTGGCGTGGCTCATGACGACGCCTACGGTTCGCCGACGGTGCCGGGGCCGGTCGTACCGCCCGCTCCCCCGTCTCCTCGCCGGCCGCCCACCTCGCCCGAGGAGGGGCCGCCTCCGCCGCCCGGCCGGCCGAAGGGGCGGCGGTGAGAGAGGGCCGGTCGGAGGGGGTGGTGAAGGGCGGGGCTCGGCGCCCCGGGCGGCACCGGGGTGAAACTGAGGCGCGGCGTGGGATCACCGGCGCAAGCGCAGACGCTGGTGACATTTAGGGCTTACGCCACTGTTCAGACATCCAGTGTTCCGTGTCCGCTAGACGGACCACGGAGGCGGTAGGCACTGGGTGCCGGATACGGTGGAGGCACCATGAGCCCTTCGCAGACCTCAGACTTCCCCACCCTCCTGGTCAAGATCTTCGGCAAGGACCGGCCGGGCATCACGGCCGGGCTCTTCGACACCCTCGCCGCCTTCGCGGTCGATGTGGTCGACATCGAGCAGGTCGTCACCCGTGGCCGGATCGTGTTGTGCGCGCTCGTGACCGAGCCTCCGCAGGGGCTGGCGGGCGAGCTGCGGGCGACGGTCCACAGCTGGGCAGAATCGATGAAGCTACAGGCGGAGATCATCTCCGGCACCGGCGACAACCGGCCACGCGGACTGGGCCGCTCACTGGTGACCGTACTCGGCCATCCGCTCACCGCCGAGGCCACTGCGGCCATCGCCGCGCGGATCACCGCGGCCGGGGGCAACATCGACCGTATCTTCCGGCTCGCCAAGTACCCGGTCACCGCGGTCGAGTTCGCGGTGTCCGGCGTGGCGACCGAGACCCTGCGCACCTCGCTGGCCACCGGCGCCGCCGCGCTCGGCGTCGACATCGCGGTGGTCGCGGCGGGGCTGCACCGGCGGGCGCAGCGGCTGGTGGTGATGGACGTGGACTCCACGCTCATCCAGGACGAGGTGATCGAACTGTTCGCCGCGCACGCCGGATGCGAGGCCGAGGTCGCCGAGGTGACGGCGGCGGCGATGCGCGGGGAGCTGGACTTCGAGCAGTCGCTGCACGCGCGCGTGGCGCTGCTCAAGGGGCTGGACGCCTCGGTCGTCGAGAAGGTGCGCAGCGAGGTGCGGCTGACGCCGGGCGCGCGGACACTGATCCGTACGCTGAAGCGGCTCGGCTACCAAGTCGGGGTGGTCTCCGGTGGGTTCACCCAGGTCACCGACGACCTCAAGGAGCGGCTGGGGCTGGACTTCGCGCAGGCCAACACGCTGGAGATCGCCGACGGCAAGCTCACCGGCCGGGTCACCGGCGAGATCGTGGACCGGGCGGGCAAGGCACGGCTGCTGCGCAGGTTCGCGGCGGAGGCGGGCGTACCGCTGGCGCAGACGGTCGCCATCGGGGACGGTGCGAATGATCTGGACATGCTCAACGCGGCGGGGCTCGGGGTCGCCTTCAACGCCAAGCCGGTGGTCCGCGAGGCCGCGCACACGGCGGTGAACGTGCCGTTCCTGGACACGGTGCTGTATCTGCTCGGCGTGACCCGCGAAGAGGTGGAGGCGGCGGACACGCACGACGAGGGGTGACCTGCGCGGAGGTGGGCGTGGAGTGGCGGGGTGACTCGCCGGGGCGGGCGTTCGGTGGCGGGGGTGTCCTGCTGGGCCGGGTGTCCCGTGGCGCGGGTGACCTGCCGGGTCGGGCGTCCGGTGGCAGGGGTGTCCTGCTGGAGCAGGCGTCCGGTGGCGGGGGTGGCTGCGGCGGTCCCGTGGCAGGAGTGACCCGCCGGCAGGTGTCCCGTGGCGCGGGTGTCCTGCCAGAGCGGGCGTCCGGTGGCAGGGGTGGCTACGCCGGTCCCGCGGCAGAAGTGACCCGCCGGGCAGGTGTCCCGTGGCGCAGGTGACCCGCTGGAACAGGCGTCCGGTGGCAGGGGTGGCTGCCGGAGGGGCGACGGTCCCGTGGCTGGAGTGATCCTGCCGAGGCGGGCGTCCGCGTCAGGGTGTGCAGAGGGCCCGGCGTCGTCGGATGCCGGGCCCTTGCCTTCGTACTCTCGACTCGTCTTCTCTTCTTGCTCGCGGCTCGGCTCTTCCTCACACTCACCGCGCGTCGTCCGTCCAGCCCGACGGACGACGGGCCTTCAGTCGGACGGGGCCCAGTAGTCGACCAGGGTGGCCGTGCCGGGCTCCACGTTCTTCCAGGAGCCGTCGGTGGTCAGGACGGCGAAGGCGGCGGCCGGGAAGCCGCGCTCGCTCATCCGGTCGCGGGGCTCCCCGTCGGCGGATCCGGAGAGGATCTCCGCGAGCGCCTGGATGCCCGGGTTGTGGCCGATCAGCAGGACGTTGCGGATGTCGTCGGGGGTCTCGTTGAGCAGCGCGATCAGCTCGCCGGGCGCTGCCTCGTAGATCCGCTCCTCGTAGACGGTTTTCGGCCGGTGCGGGAATTCTTGGACGGCGAGCTTCCAGGTCTCGCGGGTCCGGGTCGCTGTGGAGCACAGGGCCAGATCGAAGGCGATACCCGTGTCGGCGAGCCTGCGCCCGGCCTCGGCGGCCTCCAGGCGGCCCCGCTCGGCGAGCGGACGCTCATGGTCGTTCACCTGGGGCCAGTCGGCTTTCGCATGCCGGAAGAGGACAATCCTGCGGGGTTCTGCGACGCTCATGGCCCCAGCTTCGCATGAAATATGCCATGGGGCGCAGGGAGTTGACTTGGGGATTCAACCATGGTGGAGGGGGCGCGGCGACCCGGGGAGGGCACGCGGTGCCACGGTCCACGGAGAGTGCGGGCAGGGCTCCGGAGGGCGGGCGATGGGCGGGCGGCGGGCGGGACGGAAGCCCTGGACCGGCCTGGGGCCCCAGGGCCTGTCGACAGGCTCTAGCGGCTGATCAGCTGCTGTACGCGCTCCACGACGTGGGACATCGCGGGGTCGCCGCCCGCCGCGTGGGCCTCGGCGGGGTTGAGTATCAGCGCGAGCAGAGTGATGAAGGCGAGGGTCGGCAGGGCGAGAGCCCACCAGGGCAGCCGGGAGGAAGCAGCCCGGCCCGCGGTCGCCGGGTGGGTCCGGGAGTACGTAGGGGCCGACATGGGTGCCTCCGCCGTCTTCGAGGGGTGAGTGCCCGCCGCTCGCGGTCACACTTCGAAGATACGGACCCGGCGGGCCCCAACCCATCCGGTGATCCACCCACTTGACCCTGACCCTCACCCCCTAGGGGTTGGTGGGGGTAGCCCCACCCTCGGGTCTCACCCGGGTCTCACGCGGGCCTCACCGCGTCGCCAGGGCGGCCGGTCACGGTGACGCGATCGTGGCGATGATGCCGATGATCACGAAGATGGCGAGGAACGAGCCGAAGACGAGCAGCATCTTCTTCTGGCCGTTCTTGGGGTTCGGATCGAGCACTGGCATGCGCTCAGTCTCCCACCCTGGGTGGGCACGGTGCGCCCTGGGGTGGTGTGCCGCCGGGGTGGTGCATCGCTCGGGTGGTCCGCCCCTGGGGAGTACGCCCCGATGGCTCGCCCTGGGATGGTGACCGCCCGCGCGCCGGCCGCTCGCCCGCGCGCCGGCCGCTCGCCCGCGCGCTCACCCTCGCCCTCAGCGCGCGGCCTCGTCCTCCACCGTCCGGTTGCGGCCCGCCACGAGGCCGACCAGGATCTGCGGGATCATCAGGGCGGCCATCAGGGCGATGGGCACGCCCCAGCCGCCGCTGTGCTGGTAGAGGACGCCGACCAGCAGAGGGCCGGGGATGGAGATCAGGTAGCCGGTGCTCTGGGCGAAGGCCGAGAGCTGGGCCACGCCCGCGCCGGTCCTCGCGCGCATGCCGACCATCGTCAGGGCGAGCGGGAAGGCGCAGTTGGCGATGCCGAGCAGCACGGCCCAGGCCCAGGCGCCGCCCGCGGGCGCGAGGTACAGGCCCGCGTATCCGACCAGTCCGCACAGGCCGAGGGCGACCACGATCGGGCCCTGGTGCGGCAGCCGGGTGGCCAGGCGCGGGATGACGAAGGCGAGCGGCACGCCCATGACCATGGTCACGGCGAGCAGCAGACCGGCGGTGTCGGCGGAGACGCCCGCGTCACGGAAGATCTGCGGCATCCAGCCCATGGTGATGTAGGCGGCGGTGGCCTGGAGGCCGAAGAACACCGCGAGCGCCCAGGCCGTACGACTCCGGGTGATCCTCAGGCGTACGGCGGGTTCCTCCCGCGCGGATGCGTCCGGCGCCGCGCGGGGAGCCTCGTCCTTGCCGTTCCCGGCGTGGGTGGGTGCCGGGGGTGCCGCGGACTTCCGTACGAACGGGATCCAGGGCAGTACGGCCGCAGCCGCGAGGGCCGCCCACAGGGCGAGCCCGGGACGCCAGCCGCCGCCGAGGGCGTCGGTGACGGGGACGGTGATCGCCGCCGCGATGGCCGTGCCGAAGGCGAGGGCCATCGAGTACAGGCCGGTCATGGTGCCGACCCGGTCGGGGAACCAGCGCTTGACGATGACCGGCATCAGGACGTTGCTCACGGCGATGCCCATGAGCGCGAGGGCACTGGCGGCCAGGAAGCCCGCCGTACCGCCCGCGTACGGCCGTACGAGCAGGCCCGCGGCGATCGCGGCCATGCCCGCGCAGACCACCGCGCCGGGGCCGAAGCGGCGGGCCAGTCGCGGTGCCGTGATGCCGAACACGGCGAAGCAGAGTGGTGGGACGGAGGTGAGCAGTCCGGCCACGCTGCCGCTCATGCCGAGCCCGACACGGACTTCTTCCAGGAGCGCGCCGAGGCTGGTGATCGCGGGACGGAGGTTGACCGCGGTGAGGACGACGCCGACGACGAGCAGACGCATCGCCCACGCGCGCGTGCCGCCCGGTCCGGCCGCCTCGGGGGTGGCCGGGGCCGAACTGGTGACGGTCCGGGGCGGTGTCGTGGTCGTTTCCTCTCGCGGCATGAGACCCATCATAGAATCATGGGATGATTGGTTGTCCATTCGTCAGCTCGGTTCCGCCGGCCCTCGTGAGCGAGGATGTGCCATGCCCTTGAGCCACCCACGCCGCTCGGCCCTGTCCGAGCAGGTCATCGCCGAGCTGCGGAACCAGATCACGTCGGGTGAGTGGCCGGTCGGCTCGCGCATCCCGACGGAGCCCGAGCTGGTCGAACAGCTCGGCGTCGCCCGCAACACCGTACGCGAGGCGGTCCGCGCGCTCGCGCACAACGGCCTCCTCGACATCCGCCAGGGCTCCGGCACCTATGTCCTGGCGACCAGCGAGCTGGCGGGTGTCATGCACCGCCGGTTCGCGGGCGCCGACCCCCGGCACATCGCCGAACTGCGTTCCACGCTGGAGTCCGCCGCGGCCAGGCTGGCCGCCGAGCGGCGCACGGAGAAGGACCTCAAGCAGTTGGACGCGGTGCTGGAGCGTCGTGAGGCGGCGTGGCGGTCGGGGGAAGCGGAGGTGTTCGTGACCGCCGACGCGACCTTCCACCTGGCCGTGGTGGCCGCCTCGCACAACGACGTGATGACGCAGATGTACGCCGATCTGGGCGAGGTGCTGCGGGACTGGCTGCGCGAGGGCGTCGGCGAGGAGCTGACCCCGGACGCGCACATGGACCACGCCCGGCTGCTGGACGCGATCCGCGCGGGCGACGCCGACACGGCCGGGGCGGAGGCGGCCAGCTATCCCTTCCTGTGCCACCTGGCCCGGCTCAGCTCCCCCGGTTCTGGTGCGTGACCCACGCCGCGCGGACTTCCTTCCAGCAGCGGCCGGTGAGCCGTACGGTCGTCGCCGGCCCGGCGTCGGCCGCCTCCCCGTCGGTGTCGAGGTCCCACCAGCGCTCGCACTCGATGTGCAGCCGCAGCCGGTCGGTCTCGGGGTAGGGGTTGTGGCAGTAGGCGGTCACGCGCGAGCCGTCGACACTGGTACGGCACTCGGCGCCGAACGGGGGCTTGGCGTCCAGCCGGGGCTTGGCGCCGAGGAGGGGTGTTTCGCCGGGCGACGGCATCTCGGGGGGCTGCCGCGACTTGGCGACTGGCGCAAGTTCTGCGAGCCGGCGCGTCTGGGCGGGCTGCGGAGGGTCGGCAGGCTGCGGGTTCTGGGCAGGCAGCGGATGCTCGCCTGATCGCAGATGGTCAGCCGAGCGGAGTTGGTCGCCCGATCGCGGTTGGGCACCCGACCGGGGTCGGGCGCCTGGTCGCGGTTCGTCGCCCGACCGGGGTCGGTCGCCTGGTCGCGGTTGGTCACCCGATCGCAGCTGGGCGTCGGACAGCACACGGTCGACCGGCACCGGTGCTGTCTGCGTCACGCGCGCGGGCGGCGGTTTCTGGGCGCGTCCCTGTGTCGTTCGCTCCACGCGCGCGTGCGGGGACGCCGGGAGGGGCGTGGACAGCACGATCGCGACGGCAAGGGTCGCTGAGGCCATGCTGCGGGATGGGCGCACAAGGGGGACCTCCTCGGCCGTGCGGGGTCGTGCTGGGGAGGAATGCGTGTGACGAACGCCTGATCCAGAGTGCGCAGTTGCGACGCCGCTCCGCCCGACCGGATAGGCCGAACGGGGGACACCCCCGAATCGGTCCGGACCAGCCCTCCGAAACACCCGGACACGCCGAGGGCCCGCGCCCCGTGCGGGACGCGAGCCCTGGGAGGGTGGCGTGGGATCAGGCGCCGATGGCGTGCAGGCCGCCGTCCACGTGGATGATCTCGCCGGTGGTCTTCGGGAACCAGTCGCTGAGCAGCGCGACGATGCCGCGGCCGGCCGGGTCCGGGTCCTTCAGGTCCCACTCCAGCGGGGAGCGGCTGTCCCAGACCGAGGCCAGATCGCTGAAGCCGGGGATGGACTTCGCTGCCATGGAAGCGAGCGGCCCGGCGGAGATCAGATTGCAGCGGATGTTCTGCTTGCCGAGATCGCGCGCCATGTAGCGGCTGGTGGCCTCCAGGGCGGCCTTGGCGGGGCCCATCCAGTCGTACTGCGGCCAGGCGTACTGGGCGTCGAAGGTGAGGCCGACGACAGAGCCGCCGTTCTGCATCAGCGGCATGCACGCCATGGTGAGCGACTTCAGGGAGAACGCCGAGATGTGCATGGCGGTCGCCACGGACTCGAACGGCGTGTTGAGGAAATTGCCCCCGAGCGCGTCCTGAGGGGCGAAGCCGATGGAGTGGACGATGCCGTCGAGGCCGCCCAGCTCCTCGCCGACCAGGTCGGCGAGGCGGGCGAGGTGCTCGTCGTTGCTGACGTCCAGCTCGATGACCTTGGTGGGCTTGGGCAGCTTCTTGGCGATGCGCTCGGTCAGGGTGGGCCGCGGGAAGGCGGTCAGGATGATCTCGGCACCCTGCTCCTGGGCGAGCTTCGCGGCGTGGAAGGCGATGGAGGATTCCATCAGCACACCGGTGATCAGGACGCGCTTGCCTTCGAGGATTCCGCTCATGGTGATCAGTGACCCATTCCCAGTCCGCCGTCAACGGGGATGACGGCTCCAGTGATGTACGAGGCGTCGTCCGAGGCCAGGAACCGCACCGTCGCGGCGACCTCCTCCGGCTGGGCGTAGCGGCCCAGCGGCACCTGCTTGACGATGTTCGCGCGCTGCTCGTCGGTGAGCGCCTTGGTCATGTCCGTGTCCACGAAACCGGGCGCGACGACATTGAACGTGATGTTGCGCGAGCCCAGCTCACGGCTGAGCGAACGAGCAAAACCGACCAGAGCGGATTTGGAGGCGGCGTAGTTGGCCTGGCCGGGACCGCCGAGCAGACCGACCACCGACGAGATGAGCACCACGCGGCCCTTCTTCGCGCGCAGCATGCCGCGATTGGCGCGCTTGACCACACGGAAGGTGCCGGTGAGGTTGGTGTCGATGACCGAGGTGAAGTCTTCCTCGGACATGCGCATCAGCAGCTGGTCCTTGGTGATGCCGGCATTGGCGATCAGGACCTCGACCGGGCCGTGGGCGTCCTCGATCTCCTTGTACGCCTGCTCCACCTGCTCGGTGTCCGTGATGTCGCACTTCACGGCGAGGCAGCCCAATTCCGTGAGGACGGCCGGCGGCTCGCCCGAGCGGTATGTGATCGCGACCTTGTCACCGGCGTCGGCGAATGCGCGGGCGATGGCGAGGCCGATGCCCCGGTTGCCTCCGGTGACGAGAACCGAGCGGCTCAACGGATCACCCTTTCCATAGCGGTCTGACACATCCGCCCGAACACGCGATGACAGGCGGCTTTACCCAAAACCTATCGGTCGCCCAGGCCGCGCGGGCATTCGGGCACCGACAGTGGCTCGGGGGGCTCGCTGTCGGGTTTCTACAGTCGAACGGCCCGGTTCAACCCGTCTCACCAGGAGCATGAGCGGTCAGACCGTCCGGTCCAGCCGTTCAAAGCAACGGAACCGATCCCATCTGATCGATTTATCGCCTCCCTTGCCGGAGAGGTCGGCGAGCGGGACATGATTCACTGCCTCCAAAGGCGACTGCACCAAGCGTCCGAAGGGATTCCCGCCCGTGCCCCATGACATCGACCGGTCGTTTCTCACGCTCCCGCTGCGCGCCCTGGCGGACGCGGCGCTGGCACGCGCGCGTGCCCTGGGGGCGGAGCATGCCGACTTCCGGCTGGAGCGGGTGCGCAGCGCGTCCTGGCGGCTGCGGGACGGCAAGCCGTCCGGGTCGTCGGACACCACCGATCTCGGGTACGCGGTGCGGGTCGTGCACGGCGGGACGTGGGGGTTCGCGTCCGGCGTGGATCTGACCATGGACGCCGCGGCACGGGTCGCCGGTCAGGCGGTCGCCATGGCGAAGCTCTCTGCTCAAGTGATCAAAGCCGCGGGATCGAATGAACGCGTGGAACTCGCCGACGAGCCTGTGCACACCGACCGGACCTGGATCTCCTCGTACGAGATCGATCCGTTCGCGGTGCCCGACGAGGAGAAGTCGGCACTGCTCGCGGACTGGAGCGGGCGGCTGCTCAGGGCGGACGGGGTCGATCATGTCGACGCGTCGCTGCTCACCGTGCACGAGAACAAGTTCTACGCCGATACGGCCGGGACCGTGACGACCCAGCAGCGGGTGCGGCTGCATCCACAGCTCACGGCGGTGTCGGTGGACGACTCCAGCGGCGAGTTCGACTCCATGCGCACGATCGCGCCGCCGGTCGGGCGCGGCTGGGAGTATCTGACCGGCACCGGCTGGGACTGGGACGAGGAGCTGGAGCGGATCCCCGGCTTGCTCGCCGAGAAGATGCGCGCACCGAGCGTGGAGCCGGGATCGTACGATCTGGTCGTCGATCCCTCGAACCTGTGGCTGACGATCCACGAGTCCATCGGGCACGCCACCGAACTGGACCGTGCGCTCGGCTACGAGGCCGCCTACGCCGGGACCTCCTTCGCCACGTTCGATCAGCTGGGCAAGCTCAGGTACGGCTCGGACCTGATGAACGTCACCGGTGACCGCACCGCCGAGCACGGCCTGGCGACCGTCGGGTACGACGACGAGGGCGTTGCCGCGCAGTCCTGGGACCTGGTGAAGGACGGCACGCTGGTGGGCTACCAGCTGGACCGGCGGATCGCGCGGCTGACCGGGTTCGAGCGCTCCAACGGGTGCGCGTTCGCCGACTCCCCCGCGCATGTCCCGGTGCAGCGGATGGCCAATGTGTCGCTCCAGCCGGATCCGGCGGGACTGTCCACGGAGGGGCTGATCGGGAGCGTGGACCGGGGCATCTATGTCGTCGGTGATCGTTCATGGTCGATCGACATGCAGCGGTACAACTTCCAGTTCACCGGTCAGCGCTTTTTCCGGATCGAGAACGGCCGGATCACCGGGCAGCTCAAGGACGTGGCCTACCAGGCGACCACGACCGACTTCTGGGGTTCCATGGCGGCCGTCGGCGGCCCGCAGACGTATGTCCTGGGCGGCGCGTTCAACTGCGGAAAGGCCCAGCCGGGCCAGGTCGCGGCGGTCTCCCACGGCTGCCCGTCCGCGCTCTTCAAGGGCGTCAGCATCCTCAACACCACCCAGGAGGCCGGGCGATGAGCGCCGCCGTCAGCAAGCCGTACGAGATGGTCGAACGGGCCCTGGAGCTGTCGCGGGCCGACGGATGTGTCGTGATCGCCGATGAGCATTCGACCGCCAATCTGCGCTGGGCGGGCAACGCGCTGACGACGAACGGCGTCACGCGCGGGCGCACGCTCACGGTGATCGCGACCGTCGACGGCAAGGAGGGCACCGCCTCCGGAGTGGTCTCGCGCGCCGCAGTGAGGCCGGACGAACTGGAGCCGCTGGTACGGGCCGCCGAGGCCGCCGCGCGGGGCGCCGGTCCCGCCGAGGACGCGCAGCCGCTGGTCACGGACGTCCCCGCGAGCCCGGACTTCACGGACGCGCCCGCCGAAACCTCCTCCGCGGTGTTCGCCGACTTCGCGCCCGCCCTCGGCGAGGCGTTCGCCCGCGCGCGTGCGGGCGGTCGCGAGCTGTACGGCTTCGCCAATCACGAGCAGGTGTCGACCTACATCGGTACGTCGACCGGGCTGCGGCTGCGGCACGATCAGCCGACCGGCACGCTGGAACTCAACGCCAAGTCGCCCGACCGGACCCGCTCGGCGTGGGCGGGGCACGCCACGCGGGACTTCAAGGACGTCGACCCGGCGGCGCTGGACACCGAGCTGGCCGTACGCCTGGGCTGGGCGGAGCGGCGGATCGAGCTGCCGGCCGGGCGGTACGAGACGCTGCTGCCGCCGACCGCGGTCGCCGACCTGCTGATCTACCAGCTGTGGTCGGCGTCGGGCCGGGACGCGGCCGAGGGCCGCACGGTGTTCTCCAAGTCCGGCGGCACCCGGATCGGCGAGCGGCTGACCGAGCTGCCGCTGTCGCTGCGCAGCGACCCGGACGAGCCGGGCCTGGAGTCCGCGCCGTTCGTGATCGCTCACTCATCCGGCGGTGATCAATCGGTCTTCGACAACGGACTGCCGCTCGGCGCGACCGACTGGATGCGTGCGGGCGCGCTGACGCGGCTGACCACCAGCCGGCACAGCGCCGCGCTGACCGGGCTGCCGGTGGCGCCCGGCATCGGCAATCTGATCCTGGACGGCGGCACGGACCGCTCACTGGAGGAGATGGTCGCCGCCACCGAGCGCGGGCTGCTGCTGACCTGCCTGTGGTACATCCGCGAGGTCGATCCGGCCACGCTGCTGCTGACCGGGCTCACCCGTGACGGCGTGTATCTGGTGGAGAACGGCGAGGTGACCGGGGAAGTGAACAACTTCCGGTTCAACGAATCGCCGGTCGGTCTGCTGGGCCGGGCCGCCGAGGCGGGGCGCACGGAGAAGACGCTGCCCAGGGAGTGGAGCGACTGGTTCACACGGGCCGCGATGCCCGCGCTGCGGGTGCCGGATTTCAATATGAGCTCGGTCAGTCCGGGCGTATAACCTCGTAGGCGTTCGCAGCCGGGCGGCGCGGGACCGAACCGAAGATCACGCGAGATCGCCCGAAGATCATCCGAGGAGACACGAGAACCGTGACGGACATCGTCGACGAGCTGAAGTGGCGCGGGCTGTTCGCCCAGTCCACTGATGAGGACGCTTTGCGCAAGGCGCTCGCGGACGGCCCCGTCACGTTCTATTGCGGCTTCGATCCGACTGCGGCCAGTCTGCACGTCGGACATCTGGTGCAGGTGCTCACCATGCGCCGGCTCCAGCACGCGGGCCTGCGCCCGCTGGCCCTGGTCGGCGGCGCCACCGGCCAGATCGGCGACCCTCGCCCGACCGCGGAGCGCACGCTGAACGCGCCGGAGACGGTCGCCGCCTGGGTGGCCCGGCTGCGCTCGCAGATCGAGCCGTTCCTGTCCTTCGAGGGCGAGAACGCCGCGGTGATGGTGAACAACCTGGACTGGACGGCCGGGCTGTCCGCGATCGAGTTCCTGCGGGACATCGGCAAGCACTTCCGGGTCAACAAGATGCTCACCAAGGACTCGGTCGCCCGCCGGCTGGAGTCCGAGGAGGGCATCAGCTACACCGAGTTCAGCTACCAGCTGCTCCAGGCGATGGACTTCCTGGAGCTGTACCGGCGTCATGGCTGCACGCTCCAGCAGGGCGGCAGCGACCAGTGGGGCAACCTCACGGCGGGCCTGGACCTGATCCACCGGCTGGAGCCGCAGGCGCAGGTACACGCGCTGGCGACGCCGCTGATGACGAAGGCGGACGGCACCAAGTTCGGCAAGACCGAGAGCGGCGCCGTCTGGCTCGACCCGGAGATGACCTCGCCGTACGCGTTCTACCAGTTCTGGCTGAATGTGGACGACCGGGACGTCTCGACGTACCTGCGCATTCTGTCCTTCAGGTCCCGCGCGGAGCTGGAGGAGCTGGAGGAGCAGACGCGGGAGCGGCCCCAGGCGCGGGCCGCGCAGCGGGCGCTGGCGGAGGAGCTGACGACGCTGGTGCACGGCGCCGGGCAGACCGAGGCCGTGATCGCCGCGAGCCGGGCGCTGTTCGGGCAGGGCGAGCTGGCCTCGCTGGACGAATTGACGCTGGTCGCGGCCCTGACCGAGGTGCCGCACATCGAGGTCTCCGGACTGGTGCCGGTCGTGGATCTGTTCTCCGCGGTGGGGCTGGTGGCGAGCAAGTCCGCCGCGCGGCGCACGGTCAAGGAGGGCGGTGCGTACGTGAACAACGTCAAGATCGCCGCCGAGGACGCCGTGCCGGCCGCCGGGGATCTGCTGCACGGGAAGTGGCTCGTGCTGCGGCGGGGGAAGCGGAATCTGGCCGCGGTGATGGTGAGCGGGGTCTGATCATCGCGAGCCGATTCCGATCATTCCGATCGACGTGAGCAGATCTGATCGATTCAAGGGTGATCGGTTCAAGGGTGCTCGCGGACAGTGCGCTGGCCGAAGGGGTGCGGAGGGATGGCGACGGCGAGTCCGTCGTGGCTCGTCGCTCGGTTCCCCGCACCCCTTCGGTGTCGGCTGTGATCCGGCTCAGGTGTGCTGTTTGCGCTTGCCCAGGGTCGCCGTGTACGCCATGTCGCCCAGGAACACGATGATGATCGCGGCGACCAACTGGAACAGATGGCGGCTCCAGTCGATGCCCGGGGTCGCCGCGACGCCCAGGCCGCTGGCGATGGCGTTGCCGGCGAGCGCGCCGAGCATGCCGAAGATGGTGGTCAGCCAGAGCGGGCTGTGCTGCTTGCCCGGAATGATCGCCTTGGCGATCAGACCGAGCACGAATCCCACGATGATGGCCCACAACCAGCCCATGACTGCCTCCTCGTACGGCTCGACCTGAGCGCTAGGCCCAGTGTCGGCCCGCCCTCCGTACGGCGCATGTCGGGCTCGTCCGTACGGTCTACGGCCCACGACGTTCACGCAGGCAGGAGGGTGACCCGGTCTCGAATGCGGCGCAGGCGCGGCGTAACGTTGAGCCTGTCCGGACCGGCCTGCTGCCCGGTGCGGACCAGGATCGGGTCGGGGGCAGTCCCCTGCGGGCGGGTGGTGGAGTGTGATGCGGAAGCAGCGCGACGGCGACGGCGCCCAGGTGTTCCGGATCACCGGAGCCCGGCAGGGCCTCCAGGACGACGTCCGCCGACGCCAGCGCCGGTACATCATCTCGATGTCGGTACGCACGGTGTCGGTGGTTCTCGCGGCGGTGCTGTGGAACGTCGAACGGCACGTCGCGATCGTGGCGTTGGTGCTCGGGGTGGTCCTCCCCTATATCGCGGTGGTGGTCGCCAACGCCGGGCGGGAGAACGCTCCGTCACTGCCGACGACGTTCGTGACCGTGCAGCCAAGCCCGATGATCGCACCGCCGCGGGCCGCCGACGGCGGCTACGCGGAATCCCGGGCGGAGGACGGACCGGCCGGTCCCACCGAGCGGCCCGCCTAGACCCAGTGCAATTCCATGGTCGGTAAAAGCTCAGATCAATCATGTTGTTCCGGTGCCGGGCGACCGGATCCCCATGACATACTTCGTACGCGCTCCGCATCCCCCGTCGGAGCGACGGACCGACGCCGGGCAGCTCCCCCCGTGGCTGCTCGGCGTCGCCTTTTGTAGCGCCCTTCCGTCGCCTTTTCGGTCGCCGATCACGCCCTCCGAACGAGGCGGCGGTGATCACTTGGGAACGGGTGCCATGTAGGCCGACGCGCGCGGTGCCCGCACGCCGTCGCAGTGGGCGATCAGGTCTGCCGTGATCGGATCAACTGCGGCCGTGGAGGCCGTGATCATGGCCCGTCCCGGTCGGGTTAGGGTCGGAGGGTGAACGTCCTTCCGACCCCTGGTCCCGAGCCCGTGTCGCCCATCTGCTCCGCGAAGGGCTGCCGGGCCGGTGCCGAGTGGGTGCTGGCGTGGAACAACCCGAAGCTGCACACACCGGAGCGGCGCAAGACCTGGCTCGCGTGCGAGGAGCATCGCGAGCATCTTTCGCAGTTTCTGGGAGTGCGGGGGTTCTTGAAGGACGTGGTGCGGTTCGAGGAGTGGAGCGCGCCCGAGTCCTGAGAGGCCCGAGTCCTGAGAGGGCGGAGCAATCCCCTGGCTTCGATCCTCTCGCTTCGATCGCGTGGGCTCGCGTCGCTGGCTTCGCTTCCTTGGCGGCCGATCACTCAGCCGCTGATCTTTCGGCCACTGATCCTTCGGTCGCCGGCTCTTCGGTCGCCGACTCTTCAGCCGCGGAGCCTTCAGCCGCCGATCGCCGACATGGGGCGGTCCGGCTGGACGAATGTGGGGTCGTCCAGACCCGCGCCCGCCTTCTTGCCCCACATCGCCAGACGCCAGATGCGTGCTATCTCCTCGTCGGGGGCGCCGGAGCGCAGGGCCGTGCGCAGGTCCGTCTCCTCGCGGGCGAACAGGCAGGTGCGGACCTGGCCGTCGGCGGTGAGGCGGGTGCGGTCGCAGGCGGCGCAGAAGGGGCGGGTGACGGAGGCGATCACGCCGACGCGGTGCGGTCCGCCGTCGACCAGCCAGCGCTCGGCGGGGGCCGAGCCGCGCGCCTGCTCTCCCTCGGGGGTGAGGTCGAAGCGCGTACGCAATGAGGCGAGGATGTCACCGGCCGTGATCATGCCGTCGCGTTTCCAGCCGTGCTGGGCGTCCAGGGGCATCTGCTCGATGAAACGCAGCTCGTAGCCGCGCTCGATCGCCCAGGCGAGGAGGTCGGGTGCCTCGTCGTCGTTGAGCCCCGGCATCAGGACGGAGTTGACCTTGACCGGGGTCAGACCGGCGTCGTGGGCGGCGGTCAGGCCGTCGATGACGTCCTGGTGACGGTCGCGGCGGGTGAGGGCCTTGAAGACCTCGGGCCGGAGTGTGTCGAGAGAGACGTTGACCCGGTCCAGGCCGACGGTCCGGAGGGCGGCGGCCGTGCGCTTGAGGCCGATGCCGTTGGTGGTCAGGGACACCTGGGGGCGCGGCTCCAGGGCCGCGACGCGCTCGACGATGCCGACCAGTCCGGGGCGGATCAGGGGCTCACCGCCGGTGAAGCGGACCTCTTCGATGCCGAGGGAGGTGACGGCTATGTCGATCAGGCGGACGATCTCGTCGTCCGTGAGCAGATCGGTTTTGGCCAGCCATTGCAGGCCCTCTTCGGGCATGCAATACGTGCACCGCAGATTGCACCGGTCGGTCAGCGAGACCCTCAGGTCGGTGGCCACTCGTCCATAGGTGTCCGTGAGCACGGGAACCCCCTTCCCTCGTCCGGAAACTTCCAACGGCCCGATGATCGTTCGATCAACGGCCAAGCGATCAGAATCGTTCCGACACCAGCGAGCCTACGCGACGGTCCGGACAATCGGACCTGCTCGATCCGACGAGGTACGGCGTGGCCGCGTCGTAGATCTCCACGATCGGTACGACGCGGCCACGCGGGAGCGGGCCTTCCCCGCGCGGGTGACCGGGACCCGTCAGGTGCTGCGAGGCACCCGGCGGTCCCGGGCGAGCGGCGTCCCCGCACGGGCCGGCCCTGGCTCAGTGGGCCCCGGTGCCGGTCAGCGACCGGACCTCCAGTTCGGCGTACTTGCCCTTGTCCGGCTCCTCCTTCGACAGCAGGGTGCCGATGACGCCGAGCAGGAAGCCGACCGGGATGGAGACGATGCCGGGGTTCTCCAGCGGGAACCAGTGGAAGTCGACATCGGGGAACATCGACGTGGCCTTGCCGGAGACCACCGGCGAGAACAGCACCAGGCCGACGGCGGTGATCAGACCGCCGTAGATCGACCACAGGGCGCCCTGGGTGGTGAACCGCTTCCAGAACAGGCTGTAGAGGATCGTCGGCAGGTTGGCCGAGGCGGCGACGGCGAAGGCGAGGGCGACCAGGCCGGCGACGTTGAGGTCGCGGGCGAGCGCGCCGAGCACGATCGACACCGCGCCGATGCCGACGGTCGCCAGTCGGGCCGCGCGGATCTCCTGCTGTTCGGTGGCCTGGCCGCGCTTGATCACGTTGGCGTAGATGTCGTGCGCGAAGGACGACGAGGAGGCCAGCGTCAGGCCGGCGACGACCGCGAGGATCGTGGCGAAGGCGACCGCGGAGATGGTGGCCAGCAGGATCGCGCCCCAGTTGGAGTCCACGCCGCCCAGATGCAGGGCGAGCAGCGGGGCCGCGGTGTTTCCGGCCTTGTTGGACGAGGTGATCTCGTCGGGGCTGATCAGGGCCGCCGCGCCGAAGCCGAGGGCGAGGGTCATCAGGTAGAACGCGCCGATCAGACCGATCGCCCAGATCACGGACTTACGGGCGGCCTGGGCCGTGGGGACCGTGTAGAAGCGGATCAGGATGTGCGGCAGACCGGCGGTGCCGAGCACGAGCGCGATACCGAGCGAGATGAAGTCGATCTTGGTGGTGCCCGACACGCCGTACTTCAGGCCGGGCTCCAGGAAGGCGGCGCCATGGCCGCTGTTGTCGGCGGCGGTGCCGAGCAGATCGGAGATGTTGAAGTCGAACTTCAGCAGCACCAGGAAGGTGAGCAGCAGCGCGCCCGTCATGAGCAGCACGGCCTTGACCATTTGCACCCAGGTGGTGCCCTTCATGCCACCGATCGTGACGTAAACGATCATAAGGACACCGACCAGAGCGACAATGCCGATCTTTCCGGCGTCGCTGGTGATGCCGAGCAGCAGGGAGACAAGGACGCCCGCGCCCGCCATCTGGGCGAGCAGGTAGAAGATCGACACGACGATGGTCGAGGTGCCGGCGGCGGTACGCACCGGGCGCTGGCGCATCCGGTAGGCGAGCACGTCGCCCATGGTGTAGCGGCCGGAGTTGCGCAGCGGCTCGGCGACCAGCAGCAGGGCGACCAGCCAGGCGACGAGGAAGCCGATGGAGTACAGGAAGCCGTCGTAGCCGGACAGCGCGATGGCGCCCGCGATGCCGAGGAAGGACGCGGCGGACATGTAGTCGCCGGCGACGGCGAGACCGTTCTGGAAGCCGGTGAACTGCCGGCCGCCCGCGTAGAAGTCGGCGGCGTCCTTGGTCTGCCGTCCGGCCCATACGGTGATGACCAGGGTGGCCACCACGAACGCGGCGAACAGGCTGATGATGAGCGTTCGGTGTTCGCTTGCCGCGCCGGCCGCGAGCGACTCGCCGACCGCGAAGGTGAGTGTGTTGCTCATTCGCCGCCCTCCATCCGGGACTTGATCGCCTGTGCCTGGGGGTCGAACCTGGTCGCGGCGACCCGCGCGTACCACCAGGCGATCAGGAAGGTGGTCAGGAACTGGGCGAGCCCGAGGATCAGGGCCACGTTGATGTTTCCGAACACCTTGGTGCCCATGAAGTCGCCCGCGTAGTTCGACAGCAGGACGTAGAGCAGGTACCAGGCGATGAACCCGACGGTCAGCGGAAAGGCGAACGAGCGGTAGGAGCGGCGCAGTTCACCGAACTCCGCGCTCTCCTGCACCTCGACGAACTCCTCGGTCGAGGGGAGCCGGTGGTCTGGTTTCGAAGGTGGCGGTGTTTCGGTGGCCACGGAGTCTCCTCGCGTTGCGGGTGCGGCGCCGACCGGCGCCGGGGCACGGTCGGGGATCGGGGACGGTTGCGGTACGGACATGCGTTCTTGCCTTTGCTGATGCGGGTCATCTGACCGGCCGTGACAGTGGTGGCCGGGTGCGTGATCCACGGGGAGGGCTCGATCGTGCTCGGCTCCCTGTCCAACGTCCACGGAGCCACGCGAGGACCGGTTCAACCCGGAGGACTTCTTTCCGAAGTCGTCGTCTGAGGCCATTGCTGGCCAGCGAGTTCGGGGGATAGCTTCACCCTGCAACACCCGTCATGTACCTGCCCAGGCGCCATCCCGTGCCTCGGGCCGGTCTCGTTTTCCGGATGATGTGGAGACCCCATGGCTCATCTGCCTTCCAGACGCCGGCTCGTGCTCGCCGTGCCCGTCGTGCTGTCCCTGACCGCCTCGCTCGGCTTCCTGCCGGCCACCGCGACGGCCGCCTCCCCCGCGGAGACCGGTGTGCGGGTGACGCAGGACACGCCGAACCTGGCGTATGTGGTCAACACGTCGACCGATCGGCGCACGATCGAGTCGGTGCAGAAGGCGATCGCCGCGGCCGGCGGCACCGTCGTGGCCACCTACGCGCAGATCGGTGTGATCGTCGTCCACTCGGCGAACCCGGACTTCGGTCCGCGCATCCGCGCGGTGCGCGCCGTGGAGTCGGCGGGCGCGACCCGCACGGCGCCGCTGGTCGCCGCGGGCACCACGGACCAGGGCGCGGCGGACTATCTGACGGCGGCAGAGGCGGCGAAGGTGGAGGCGGCGGCCACGCCGGGCAGTGAGCCTCTGGAGGCGGATCAGTGGGACTTGCGCGCGATCGGCGCGGACAAGGCCGCGGAGATCGATCCGGGCAGTTCGAAGGTGACCGTCGCGGTGATCGACACGGGCGTCGACGACACCCACCCGGACCTCGCCGCGAACTTCTCCAAGTCGCAGTCGGCGAACTGCGTGGGCGGTGTGGCCGACACCAGCGAGGGCGCCTGGCGGCCGTACACCGCGGCGGACTACCACGGCACGCATGTCGCCGGTGAGATAGCCGCGGCCCGTAACGGCATAGGCGTCGCCGGGGTGGCACCCGGCGTGAAGGTGTCCTCCATCAAGGTGAGCGACCCGGACAACGGACTGTTCTACCCGGAGAGTGTGGTCTGCGCGTTTGTGTTCGCGGCCGATCGCGGCGTGGAGATAACGAACAACAGCTACTACGTGGACCCGTGGCTGTACAACTGCATGGACGACCCCGACCAGAGGGCGATCGTCGACGCGGTGAACCGGGCCCAGCTGTACGCCCAGAAGAAGGGCACGCTGCACCTGGCGTCGGCCGGCAACTCCAACCACGACCTGGACGCCGACGCGATCCTGGACGACTCCAGCCCGGACGACTCCACTCCGGTTGATCGGACGATCGATCCGCATGAGTGCTTCGACGTGCCGACGCAGTTGCCGGGCGTGGTCACGGTCAGCGCGACCGGGGTGCAGAACGTGAAGTCGTACTACTCCTCGTACGGCAATGGTGTCGTCGACGTGGCGGCGCCGGGCGGCGACCGGATCTACCAGATCCCCGACACGCCGTCGAAGAACGGCCGCATCCTGTCGACCATGCCGAACAACCAGTACGGCTTCCTCCAGGGCACCTCGATGGCCTCACCGCACGCGGCGGGCGTGGCCGCGCTGCTGAAGTCCGAGCACCCGAAGGCGTCCCCGGCGCAGCTCCAACGGCTGCTCAAGGCCCAGGCGGACGACACGGCCTGCCCGGCCTCCTACGACCAGGACGGCGACGGCACACAGGACGCGGTGTGTGAGGGCGGCGAGCGTTCCAACGGCTTCTACGGCGCCGGAATCGTCAACGCGCTCCGCGCGGTGCAGTAGTACGCCTCACGTGGCGCGGCTCCGCCGCCACGGGGCCGCGCCGCACCACAGCCCGCAACGTCCGCTTTTCTCGTGAACCAACTGGAGAGACTCTCATCATGACTGCGTCTCACTCGCGTCACCGTCGCGCGCTGGCGATCCCGGTCGGGATGGCCGTGGCCACCGCGGTGGCGTTCCTGCCGAACGTGACCGCCGCGGCCGCGGAGCCGAGCGTCGCGCCCGCCGCCGAGGGGCCCCCGCTCAGCTATGTCGTCAATGTGAGCCCCGGGAGCGGATCGTCGTCATCCGTGAAGAAGGCCATCGGCAAGGCCGGCGGAACGATCGTGCAGTCGTACGACCAGATCGGTGTGATCGTTGTGCACTCGGCGAACACCGGGTTCGCTCAAACGATCAGGAAGGTGCGGGGGGTGCAGTCCGCGGGCTCCACGCGCACCGCGCCGCTGCCCGCGCAGTCGACGACCGATGTGGGCACGCCGAAGGTGCTCACCGCCGAGGACGTGGCCGACGTGGAGGCGGCGGCCGGCCAGGACCCGCTCCAGCCGCTCCAGTGGGACCTGCCCGCCATCAAGGCCGACCAGGCGCACGAGAAGTCGCTGGGCAGCAGCGAGGTCACCGTCGCCGTGATCGATACGGGAGTCGACGACACCCACCCCGACATCGCGCCGAACTTCGACCGGGAGGCGTCCGTCAACTGTGTGACCGGCAAGCCGGACACCAGCGACGGCGCCTGGCGGCCGAGCGCGGCGGAGAGCCCGCACGGCACCCACGTGGCCGGTGAGATCGCCGCCGCGAAGAACGGCATCGGCATGACCGGTGTGGCGCCCGGGGTGAAGGTCTCGGGCATCAAGGTGTCCACGACCGCGGGCTACTTCTACACGGAGGCCGTCGTCTGCGGCTTCGTGTGGGCGGCCGAACACGGCGTCGACGTGACGAACAACAGCTATTACACCGACCCGTGGTACTTCAACTGCAAGGACGACCCGGACCAGAAGGCCCTGGTGGAGGCCATCACCCGGGCCTCGAAGTACGCGGAGAAGAAGGGCGCGGTCAATGTCGCCGCGGCGGGCAACGAGAACTACGACCTCGCCGCCGACGAGATCACCGACCCCGGCTCGCCGAACGACTCCACGCCCGGCGACCGGGTGATCGACCCGTCCGAGTGCTACGACATACCGACCCAACTGCCCGGCATCGTGACGGTCGCTGCGACCGGCGCCAAGGGCCTGAAGTCGTCGTTCTCCAACCACGGCCGGGGCGTGATCGACATCGCCGCGCCCGGCGGTGACTCGACCGCCTACCAGACCCCCGCCCCGCCCGCCACCAGCGGCCTGATCCTGGGCACGCTGCCGGGCGGCCGATGGGGCTACATGGCCGGTACGTCGATGGCGTCGCCGCATGTCGCGGGTGTCGCCGCACTGATCAAGTCGACGCACCCCAACGCGTCGCCCGCGCTGGTCAAGGCCCTGCTGTACGCGGAGGCCGACGCCACGGCGTGCACGAACCCGTACGACATCAACGGCGACGGCAAGGTCGACGCGGTGTGCGAGGGGCCGAAGAACTACAACGGCTTCTACGGCTGGGGCATGGCGGACGCGCTGGACGCGGTGACGAAGTAACCCGAGCGGTGATCGGTGCCCAGCGGCACCCGACGGGGCCGGGCGGTGCACAGCCGCCCGGCCCCGTCCTGCGCGGCGTGCCCCGGTCGTCGACCGGGTGAGGGCGGGAGTCCTGCGCAGTGCCCGCGTGAACGAGTCCGCGTACGTGTGGGCCGCGCTGGGCTGCGATCCGGCCCTGTTCGATCAACTGTCCGTGATCGAACGCTCAGGCACCCACTCTCCAGGCGCGACTTCCGGGTGCCCGCGCGGTCCGTGTGGTGCTTGGGCGAACCGTCGAGTGGTTGATGAGCGGGGCGCGCACGGGATGAGCGGGGCGCGCGGGATGTACGGAAGCGGGCGCGATGGGGACGCGCCGCGCGGAAGGGACGACATGCCGGAACGGATGTCGGGCACAGCGGCTGGGCAGGCCGACACGCCGGGGCCGGTGTCGGAGCCGCCCGGTGTGGTGTCGCCCGCGCGGGTGGTCGTTCCCGACGGTCCCGAGCCGTGGCTCGCCCAGCGGGGCGGCGGCGCGCTGGGGCGGCAGCGGGGGCGTGCTGCCGCCGGTGAGGTCCGAGGGAGGGCCGTCGGACTCGGCGAGGGCTCCCGTACCGTGGGGGCTCCGATACGCCCGAGTGGTCTTGAGTACCATGCCTGCCGGAATCGTACGTATGACCGGAATGCGGTCCTGCCAGCCGTTCTCCGATCCCTGACGGGATCCGCGCGACTGGTGATGATCTTGAGGTGACCTTGATACGACCGACCGCCGAGACCGCCGGAGCGGGCGGCCCCGACGAGCGGCGCCCCGCCACGGGCCGGGCCGTCGCCGTCCTGGTCCTGGTGACGCTGGGCGCGCTGATACCGCTGCTCGGACCGTCCGCCGCACTGCACGACACCGGCGAGAACGCCCCGCCCGGCGTGGGCGGCATCGCCCTGCTGCGCACGGTGCTTTTCGCGGCGCTGTGCGTCCCCGTGGGCGAGTTGTTCGTCCGGTGGCTCGCCGGGCGGCTGCCGGGCGCCCCCGAGACCCGGCCGCGCAGCTGGGCGCCCTGTGCGGGGGCCGCCGGGTTCCTCGCCGCGCT
The DNA here is from genome assembly GCF_042790455.1 of Streptomyces sp. NPDC056734. Classification (NCBI taxonomy): domain Bacteria; kingdom Bacillati; phylum Actinomycetota; class Actinomycetes; order Kitasatosporales; family Streptomycetaceae; genus Streptomyces; species Streptomyces sp. NPDC056734. The sequence goes on along the minus strand of NZ_JBHTZD010000022.1, from coordinate 98,451 downwards.
GGGGCTGGCCTCGGTGGTGGCGACCGGGAACCTGATTCCGGGCGACCTCGCCGAGATCGATGCCGGCGGCCTGTACGAGTCCCGCGAGGGCAAGCTCGCCCTGCTGGAGGTCAACGCGTTCGCCCTGGCGGGGCTGCTGGCGCTGTCGCGCAACCCGCGCGCGCAGGTGTGGCCGCTGGCCGCGATCGCCGTGGCGGAGGCCCTGCGGGCGCATGCCACGCCCGAGCACAGCCCGCTGGTCGGCTCGGCGCTGACGCTGGTTCATGTGACGTGCTCGGCGCTGTGGGTCGGCGGCCTGGTGTACGTGCTGCGCACGCTGCGCCTGTGGGGCAGAGGTGCCGGTGCCGCCCCCGGGGCGGCGCTGCTGGGGCTCTACGCGCGCGTGGCCGCCGTACTGCTCGCCGCGATCACGGCTACCGGTATCTGGAGCACCCTGCGGCGGATGCCGCCGGAGACGGTCCTGGAGCAGCTCACGGAGACCGCGTACGGGCGGGCGCTGTTCGCCAAGGTGCTGCTCGTCGCCGTGGTCGCCGCACTGGCGCTGTCGGCGCGGACGCGGCTGCGCCGCGCCGCCGATCCCCTCACCGCGTACGCGCCCGCGCGGGCGGAGGTCGTGGCACTGGGGGTGGTCGTGGCGGTCTCGGGGCTGCTGACGGCGCTGCCGCTGCCGATCCGGTGGTGAAGTCGACGCGCGGGGGATCGAGCGTGCGGGTTCGTGCTGCGCACGGCTTCAGTGGAAGGAGCTTCCGCCTCCTGTAGAGGCCGTGGCTGGAGGCGGCCAGAGGCGGTGCCTCGTGGCGACGACTTCTGATGGAGGCTCCATCCCAAAGCGCCCCTCCCTCAAGGGATGCTCATCGCCCTGTAGACCGCGACGATCGGGATCTTTCAGAGCAGATCGAAGACCGGGCTGCCGAGCCCCATGGTGATGCTGGTGGCGGCGTCCTTCGCCGGATGGCCCGCGACGTCCTCGTCGGGGTGGACGCGCACACTGATCATCTCCATCACGGTGAGCCATCCGCTCACACCCCCGCCACCCCCAGCAGCGTCCCCGCCGCATAGGTGACGCCCATCGCCAGGATCCCTCCCGCGACATTCCGCAGCGCGGCCCGCCGGGGGTCCGCGGCGCCGAGCCGTGCGCCGCTCCAGCCGGTCAGCACCAGCGCGACCAGCACCGAGACCACCGTGACCGGCAACCGCCAGTCCGCCGGCGGCAGCACCATCGCCAGCAGCGGCAGCAACGCGCCCACCGTGAAGGAGAGAAAGCTGGCCCAGGCGGCGGTCCACGGGTTGGTCAGCTGATCGGGATCGATGCCCAACTCCACGCTCGCGTGTGCCTTGAGCGCGTCGCGCCGGGTCAGTTGGACGGCGGCCTCGCGCGCCACCTCCCGGGACAGCCCACGGTTCTGGAGGAGTTCGGTCAGCTCCTCCAGTTCGGCTTCCGGCTGCTCGCGCAGTTCGCGCTTCTCCAGGGCGATCGCGGCCCGCTCGGAGTCGCGTTGCGTCGACACCGACACGTACTCCCCCGCCGCCATGGACATCGACCCGGCGAGCAGTCCGGCCAGTCCGGCGGTCAGCAGCGCCGAGCGTTCCGCGGTGGCACCGGCCACGCCGACGACGATCCCGGCCGTGGACACGATCCCGTCGTTGGCGCCCAGCACTGCCGCCCGCAGCCAGTTGAGCCGCTCGCCCAGCGCGCCGCCATGGGGCTCGTCGTGCGTTGGTTCCGTCACACCGTGAGGATCGCACCCGGGGCACGCTCCCCCGCGTACCGACTCGTGTGCGCCGGGGACGGTCCCGCCCGCCTGATCGGGAGTCAGCCGGTCAACAGGGGTGTCGTGCGGCAGACGAACTCCCGCGTGTCGGCACGGCCTTGACCGTGGGCCACGCGCGCGTGTGCGAGTTCCGGCGCCGCGCGCCATGAGCTTGTGGGGTGACTCGACGCACTGTCAGTCCGGGCCCGTATCCTCAGTGACCATGCTCGAAGACCGTAGGACCGCAGGGTCCTTGCCCGTGTCGTGGCCGACCGCCTATCCCCAGGGGTACGCGGTCGTCGACGTGGAGACCACCGGACTGGCCCGGGACGACCGGATAATCTCCGCGGCGGTCTACCGGCTGGACGCGCGCGGCGAGGTCGAGGACCACTGGTACACACTCGTCAACCCGGAGCGTGATCCGGGGCCGGTGTGGATCCACGGCCTGACGAGCGACCAGCTCGCGTCGGCGCCGCTCTTCCAGGACATCGCCGAGGAGTTCGGGCGGCGGCTGGACGGGCGGGTGCTGGTGGCGCACAACGCGGTCTTCGACTGGCAGATGATCGCCCGTGAGTACGCGCGCGTGGAGAGCGTGCCGCCGGTGAGCCAGCGGCTGTGCACCATCGCGCTGTCCAAGGCGCTGGCGCTGCCGCTGACCAACCACAAGCTGGAGTCGCTCGCCGCGCACTACGGCGTCGTCCAGCGGCGGGCGCACCACGCGCTGGACGACGCGCGCGTGCTGGCGGAGGCGTTCCGGCCGAGTCTGGTCACGGCGGCGGAGGGCGGTGTGCCGTTGCCGCTCCAGGAGTGCCGCCCGCTGACGGAGTGGTCGGAGCGGTCCGCGCCGCGCATCGGGCAGCAGGCGGGCGGCTCGGGCGGGTACGGCGGCCACGGGAGCTACCGGCCGGGCACCTGGCGGCCGTCCCGCAGGCGCCCCGCGTGCCCGTACCCGAACCCGGGGCGCTACGAGGACGGCAAGCGGCTCAAGCAGGGCATGCGGGTGGCGTTCTCCGGGGACACCTCCGTCGAGCGCGAACTGCTGGAGGACCGGGCGGTCGAGGCCGGACTGCACGTGGCGACCAGCCTGTCCCGGCTGACCAGTCTGCTCGTCACCAACGACCCGGACTCCAGCACGTCGAAGGTGGTCAAGGCGCGGCAGTTCGGCACGCCGGTGGTCGACGAGGCGGCCTTCGGACAGCTCCTGCTGGAGGTGGAACCGGCGTCCGGGGCATGACCGTACGGACGGGTGATTGTGCGCGACTCGCCCGGCGACCGCTCGCCCGGGCGCGGCGGACCGCTCACCCTGTGGCGCATGGCGACATGTGAGGTTTGCGGCAATAACTACGGAATGACCTTCGAGGTGCACGCACAGGGCGCGGTGCATGTGTTCGACTGCTTCTCCTGTGCGATCCATCGCATGGCACCGATCTGTGAGCACTGCCGGGTGCAGATCATCGGGCAGGGCGTGGAGGTCGAGGGCCACTGGTACTGCGGCGCCCACTGCGCCCGCGCGGAGGGAAGGACCGGCGTCGTCGACCGCGTGTGAACGAACGAGCAGCATGCATCTGATCGATTGATCACCATCGCCGACCCGCCGGGGCCCACCCCCACCTCCCACACCACCTACCACCCCCGCTCACGGCCCGCCGCACCCCGAGAGGTACGGTCGTGGGGTGTACCGCTTCCTGTTGTCCCGGCAGTGGGTGCTGCTGACCCTGCTGGCCGTCGCGCTCATCCCGACGATGATCGAGCTGGGTTTCTGGCAGATGCATCGCTACGAGGAGCGCACCGCCCGCAATGACCTGGTCGCCGAAGCGCTCGGCGCCCCGGCGGTGCCCGTGGAGCGGCTGACGTCCCCCGGGCACACCGTCACGACCGATGAGCGGTACCGCACGGTGACCGCCCGTGGCCACTTCGACCCCGAGCAGGAGGTCGTCGTCAGGCGGCGGGTGAACGCCGACGAGGAGGTCGGTTTCCAGGTCCTCACCCCGTTCGTCCTGGCGGACGGCAAGGTGATGCTGGTCAACCGCGGCTGGATCCCCGCCGACGGCACCAGCCAGACCGCGTTCCCCGAGGTTCCCGCGCCACCGGGCGGAGAGATCACCGTCAGCGGGCGGCTGATGCCCGACGAGACGACCGAGGCGAGCGGGATCAAGGACCTCGAAGGGCTGCCGGACCGGCAGATCATGCTGATCAGCAGCGCCCAGGAGGCCGACCGCCTCGACGCGCAGGTACTCGGCGGCTATGTCGTACAGACCACGCCCGAGCCCAAGGGCAACACGCCGGAGCTGATCGGAAAGCCCGGCAATGAGGACGCCGCCCTGAACTACGCCTACGCCATCCAGTGGTGGCTGTTCGCCGCCGCCGTCCCGGTCGGCTGGCTGATCCTCGTGCGCCGCGAGGCCCGCGACAAGCAGCCACCGGCGGACGTGGAGCAGGCGCGGGACGCGGAGCCGGCCGCGGTGTAGCCAGGCACTCCCGGACCTGACGGAGACCGTCCTGAACCTGTCGGGGACCGCCCCGACCTGTTCGGGACCCTCCCGGACCTGTTCGGGACCCTCCTGGGCCTGTTCTGGACCGCCCGGCACCGTCCGGGCCCTGTCCCAGCCCTCCACGACCTGATCCGGAACCCCTCCCGGACCCTTAGGGCCGGTAGACGACATACATAGAGCGGCATGGAGCGGCATGCACCGCCAAACGGCCGCCATGTGACCGCCGTACGACCGCCAATCGACCGCCACGGACCGGCATAAGAACCGCACAGGCCCCGCACAGAGCCGTGTCCCCCCGTCACCCGCCCGGCCCCCACCCCCGATTGCCGTTACGCCCGTACGGGAACCGGGAAGCCGTGTACCCGCCCAACGAAACCGCTGAGCAAGGGTCGGCCGAGGACGATCCGGGCCGCGCCAATCGCATCGAGGACTACGCCCTGATCGGCGACGAGCAGACCGCCGCCCTGGTGGGCATGGACGGCTCGGTCGACTGGCTGTGCCTCCCCCGCTTCGACTCGGCCGCCTGCTTCGCGAAGCTGCTCGGCGACGAGGAGAACGGGCACTGGCGCATCGCCCCCAAGCACGACAGCGGCCGGTGCGCACGGCGTGCCTACCGGCCCGGCACCCTCGTCCTGGACACCGAGTGGGAGACCGACGAGGGCGCCGTGCGGGTCACCGACCTGATGCCGCAGCGCGACCGCGCCCCCGACCTCGTACGCGTCGTCGAAGGGCTGCGCGGCCGGGTCACCGTGCGCAGCACGCTGCGGATCCGGTTCGACTACGGATCGATCGTGCCGTGGATGCGCAGATCCGGCGGCCACCGGGTGGCCACGGCGGGCCCGGACTCGGTGTGGCTGCGCAGCGAGCCGCCGGTGCACACCTGGGGCGAGGATTTCGGTACGCACTCGGAGTTCACGATCGGACCCGGCGAACGGGTCGCGTTCGTGCTGACCTGGCATCCCTCGCACGAGCCGCGCCCGCCGCTGACCAACCCCTTCGAGGCGCTGCGGGCCAGCGTGGACGACTGGCGGGCGTGGACCGCGCGGTGCACCTACCAGGGGCCGCACCGGGAGGCCGTGGTGCGCTCCCTGATCACCCTCAAGGCGCTCACGTACAAGCCGACCGGGGGTGTCGTGGCCGCGCCCACCACATCGCTGCCGGAGGACCTGGGCGGGGTGCGGAACTGGGACTACCGCTACTGCTGGCTGCGGGACTCCACCCTCACGCTCGGGGCGCTGCTCGCCGTCGGCTACCAGGAGGAGGCCGGGGCGTGGCGCGACTGGCTGCTGCGCGCGGTCGCCGGTGATCCGGCCGATCTCCAGATCATGTACGGCCTCGCGGGCGAGCGGCGGCTGCCGGAGATGGAGGTGCCGTGGCTGTCGGGGTTCGCGGCGTCGGCGCCGGTACGGATCGGCAACGACGCCGTGAAGCAGCTCCAGCTGGACGTCTACGGCGAGGTCATGGACTCGCTGGAGCTGGCCCGGCATTCGGGGCTCGACGCGCAGTCGGACATGTGGGCGCTTCAGAGCGCGCTCATGGAGTGGCTGAGCGCTCGGTGGCGGCAGCCAGACGAGGGACTGTGGGAGGTGCGGGGCGGGCGGCGGCACTTCGTGCACTCCAAGGTGATGGTGTGGGTGGCCGCCGACCGCGCGGTACGCGCGCTGGAGGCCGACCCGGAGCTGGGCGGCGATCTGGACGGCTGGCGGGCGATGCGTGACGAGGTGCACCGTGAGGTGTGCGAGCGCGGATACGATCCCGCGCGGAACACGTTCACGCAGTACTACGGCTCCCGGGAACTGGACGCCGCCGTGCTGCTCATCCCGCGCCTGGGCTTTCTGCCGCCGCACGACCCGCGGGTGATCGGCACGGTGGACGCGATCCGCGCGGAGCTGGACCAGGACGGGCTGCTGCGCCGCTACAGCGCCGCCGAGACGGGCGTGGACGGGCTGCCGGGGGACGAAGGAGCATTTCTGGTCTGTTCGTTCTGGCTCGCGGACGCGCTGCACATGACGGGCCGTACGCGCGAGGCACGGGAGTTGTTCGAACGCCTGGTGTCGCTCGCGAACGACGTGGGTCTGCTGTCCGAGGAGTGCGACCCGCGGACCGGCCGCCACTTGGGCAATTTTCCGCAGGCGTTCAGCCATATCGGCCTCGTCAACACCGCTGTCGCGCTGTTCGGCGGCGACAGGGCACCATAGGGCCATGGATCTTGGGCTGAAGGACCGGGTGTACGTCGTCACCGGGGCCACGCGCGGGCTGGGCAACGCGGTCGCGCGCGAACTGGTCGCCGACGGCGCGAAGGTGGTCGTCACCGGCCGCGCCGAGAAGACTGTCACGGAGGCGGCGCAGGAGCTGGGGGCGAACGCGGCCGGGGTGGCGGTCGACAACGCCGACCCGGGGGCGGCGGAGCGGCTGATCGCCACCGCGCGGGAGCGGTTCGGCGGCTTCGACGGGATCCTCGTCAGCGTGGGCGGGCCCGCGGCGGGGTTCGCGGCGGACAGCAGCGACGAGCAGTGGCAGTCGGCGTTCGAATCGGTGTTCCTGGGCGCGGTGCGGCTCGCCCGCGCGGCGGCGGCGGAGCTGGAGGCCGGGGGTGTCATCGGGTTCGTGCTGTCCGGCTCGGTGCATGAGCCGATCCCGGGGCTGACCATCTCCAACGGGCTGCGGCCGGGGCTCGCCGGGTTCGCCAAGAGCCTGGCCGACGAGCTGGGGCCGCGCGGTATCCGGGTGGTCGGGCTGCTGCCGGGACGGATCGACACGGACCGGGTGCGCGAGCTGGACGCGTTGTCCGCCGACCCCGGGGCGACCCGCGCCGCGCACGAGGCGCGGATTCCATTGCGACGCTATGGGCAGGCACAGGAGTTCGGACGCGCCGGAGCGTTTCTGCTGTCGCCCGCCGCGTCCTACGTGACCGGGGTCATGCTCCATGTGGACGGCGGGTCCCGGCGGGGCTTCTGACCAGGGCGCCCCCGCCCGGCCTCAGCTCACCTCTCCGCCTCAGCTCACCCTCTCCGGGCGATGCTTGGCGGCCCTCAGGCGGACCTTCGTCGGCAGGGCCGCCAAACCCGCCGAGTCCCTCGCGTGGGCGAGCGCCTGGTCCGTCAGCCCGCTCAGTGCCGTCCCCGGGTCCACATGGGGTTCCAGCAGGAGCCGTACGCGGGCCTCCGGGGCCGTGCGGCGGCCCTTGAGGTGAACGCGGGCCGTGTCCACGCCGTCGAGGGCGGCGGCCTCGGAGGCGAGGACGTCCTCCAGCGCGCGTCCCCGCAGCAGGGCGCCCTCGCCGTCGCCCGTGTCGACGAGCACCTCGCCGAGCCGGCGCCGGCGCAGGATCGAGGTCAGCCACCACAGGGCCAGCAGCACCAGGACGGCGAGCACGGCGATGACGGTGGGCCACCACCAGCCCTCCGCCCGCCAGCGGGTGCGCCGGGCATCGCTCAGCAGGACGTCGCCGGGGCCGTCGTAGATCCACCAGGACGGCGGTTGGAGCCCCAGGCCGACGGCGAGCACCGAGCCGCCGAACACCAGCAGCACGAGGCCGATCACACCGAGCAGCACCCGGTTGACGGTTCTGAGCACCGTACTCACCCTTTCCGGCCGGGACGGCGGACGTGCACCGCGAGGGAGGGCGGCCGGGACACGCCCAGGCCGCGGATGGCGTCGGCGAGCACGGTGTCGAGATCGGTCCGTACGTCGTCCAGCGGGCGGAAATGGGACACCGCGCGGACGTCGGCGCGTCTGCGGCCCACACGCACGCGTACCGACTGCACCCCGGAGACCTCCATCGCGCGGTCGCGCAGCACCAGCGCGGCGGCCGCGCGGGTGAGCCCGGCCCGGACGTCGGTGTGGGTGCGCCGCATCGGCAGCACGGACCGCAGGCCGGGCGTGAGGGCGAGCACGATCAGCCACAGGCCGAGCGCTGCGGCGACGGCCGCCCCGGTGAGCACCCAGGTGTCGTCCAGGGGCCGTTCGGCGAGCTGCCGGGCGAGTTCGCGCCGCCAGCGCATGGCCGGATGGCCGGCCCGGACGGCGACGATGTCGTACAGGAAGAGCGCGGCGACGGCCAGGAGGAGCAGGGCGACCACCGCCGCGGGGACGCGCCGGGCGGACCAGAAGCGGTGCTGTTCGCCGCCGTCGCCGTCGAGCACGGGCGGCGGGTCGTGGGCGGCGGCCGACGCCGACCGGTCGAGCCCGGGACCGCCCTCCTGCCCGCCCGTCCCCGGCCCCGGCTCCTTCTCCAGCACCGGCAGCCGCCGGGTGGTCTCCTCTGGCTCCTGGGACCCGCTCATCGCGTCCTCCCCTGTGCGCCGTACGCCGTCGGCAGATGCAGCCGCTCCACCTCGACGGCGACCTCCGGAACCTCCATGCCCACCAGCGCGCCCACCCGCTCCGTGACATGACGACGCACCGCGCGGCAGCGGCCCGCGATGTCGGCGGGGTAGCCGAGTTCGAGGTGCAGGCGGATGTGGGCGGCGTCGGCGGGCGCCTCGCCGGGGCCCTGCGCATGCGGACGGACCACGACGGTGGCGTGCGGGCGGGCCGCGGCCTCGGGCAGCGGGCCGACCGCCTCGCGTGCGGCCTGCGCGGCGATCTTCGCGACGACCCGGTCGGCGATCCGGGTGGCACCGCGTTCCGCGGCGGGTACGGCGGGCCCGCTCCCGTGTCCGCCGCGCGGGTCGTCCGGGCCGTCCGGGCCGCTCTCGTAGGGCGGTACGACGCCCCGGGCACCGCCCGGCTGCCCGGTCCCGGTCCCACCGCTCACCGGTGTCACCGCCGGCGGTCGTCGCGCGTGCGGAAGAAGTCGCCCAGCTCCAGGTCCCCCTCCAGGAACCGGCCGGCCACGAACCCGATGGCGCCCAGGGCGGCCACCAGCAGAAAGGCACCGAACCCACCGAAGTAGCCGGCGAACCCCAGCGCCATCCCCGCGATCATTCCGACCACGGCCATGCTCATCCTGCGCTCCCCTCGGCGAGCGGTTGTCCCATCCGGTGGATCATTGGATCCGGGGCTCCGGCTCCTCGTCCTCCTCGTCGGGCAGCTTCACATCGCTGACCGCGATATTGACCTCGACCACTTCCAGGCCGGTCATGCGTTCGACCGCGGCGACCACGTTCTCCCGCACGTCGCGGGCCACGTCGGAGATCGACACGCCGTAGTCGACCACGATCTCCAGGTCCAGTGCGGTCTGCACCTCGCCTACCTCGGCCTTCACCCCGCGTGTCACCGATTTCGAGCCGCCGGGCACCCGGTCGCGCACGGCACCGAAGGTGCGGCTCATCCCGCTGCCCATCGCGTGCACCCCGAGAACGTCCCGCGCGGCGAGTCCGGCGATCTTCTCCACGACCCCGTCGGCGATCGTGGTCCGCCCACGGGTCGCGGGATCCCCGCCACCGCGCTTGGTGGCCTTGCGTGTCTGTACGGGCGTGTCGGAGTCGCTCTCGGCTCCCTGCGTCCGGTTCCGGTCCGTCGTGTCCGTCATCGCCGTACGTCCCTTTCGATCATCGCCGTACGTTCGTTTCGATCGTTCCGTCTCTTCGATCGTTCCGGTTGTTCCGGTCGTTCGATCGTCGTCCCTTTGACCACCGTAAGCGGGGTTGCACGGTCGCGCGCCGGGAATGCGGCAGGCTGGAGCAATGACGGAGCAGTGGGCGCGGGTGGTACGGCAACAGGTGGGCCTCGGCAGGCTGCTGCCGCTGGGCGGCGCGCGCGACGGCGCGTGGATCACGGAGGGCGCGGCGGCGGACGTCCTGCGGCGGGCCGGCGACGAGGTGCCGGGTGTCCGGCTCGCCGCCCTGCGGATCGCCCCGGCGGAGCCCGGCCCGACGCACGAACCGGCGGTACCGCCCCCGCCGAGCGCCCTGCCGCCCGGCCCGCTCCGGGTGAGCGCCGACTTCTCGGCGACGGGGGCCGAGCCCCTGCCGGTCAGCGCGGGCAGGCTGCGCGGCGCCCTGGCGCGGGCCGCGTCGAAACGGCTGGGGCTGACCGTCACGGAGGTGGATCTACGGGTGACCGCGCTCCTGGAGACGGACGACACGGAAGAGTCCGCGTCCGTACGGCCGTCAGGGCCACGCCCGGCCGGTGAAGCAGGGTCCGCGCCCCCTTCGGCCCCCGCCCCGTCCGACGGCCCCGTCGCGACCGAGCGTCCCGACACGCCCGGGGACCACGACGCCGAGACCACCGACGAACAGCGCGTCACGCGCGCCGCCCTCACTGTCCCGGGTGTCACCCGTCTGACCGGCACGCTCGGCGGCCTCGGCCGCGCGGTGCATATCGATCAGCGCGGTGCTGATCGAACGAACACCCGCGTCAAGGCCGTCCCCCGGCGTCACATCCGCGTGGAGATCGCCGTCGACCGGGAGCACCGGACCGTCGAGGTGGCCCGCAAGGTGCGCTCGGCGGTGGGCGGGGCGGTGTCCGATCGCCCGTCGGTGGCGGTGCTGGTGACTGCCGTGGACTGACCGCACGATCGTTCGCGCACACCCGAGCTGATCGACTCGCCGCCCGATCGGGGCTCGCGCCCGATCGAGGCTCACGGCTGATCGACTCGCGGCCGACCGGCTCTCAGCCGACCCACTCCCCTTCGCCTCACCGAGCCGCGCACACCAAAACGCACGAAGACACACCAGGACGCACCGAGACGCACCGGGTCACATCAGGACGCACGATGACGCCCGCGAAGTTACTCGCCGAGTCCCGCGAGGTCCCGGAAGCGCCGCCCCTGTGCCTGCCGCTCGGCGGCGCGCTGATCCTCGTACGAGCGCTCCTGGGCACCCCACAGCAGCGCCTTGGTCTCGATGACGGCGTCGCGGGGCGCGGCCAGCAGCGCGGCCGTGAGGTCCTGTACGGCGGCGTCGAGCTGGTCGGTGGGGACGGCGAGGTTGGCGAGCCCGGTGCGTTCGGCCTCCGCGGCCTGGACGAAGCGTCCGGTCACGCAGATCTCCAGCGCGCGGGCGTAGCCGACGAGGCGCACCAGCGGATGGGTGCCGGTCAGGTCGGGGACCAGGCCGAGGCCGGTCTCGCGCATGGCGAACTGCACGTCGTCCGCGACGACGCGCAGGTCACAGGCGAGCGCGAGCTGGAAGCCCGCGCCGATGGCATGTCCCTGGACGGCGGCGACGGAGATCAGGTCGCTGCGCCGCCACCAGGTGAACGCGTCCTGGTACTCGGCCAGGGCCGCGTCCAGGTCGGCGTCGGCGCCGCGCGCGAGGTCCAGGAACGACGGTTCGCCGTCGAAGCCCTCGGGCGTGAACGCCTGCCGGTCCAGCCCGGCCGAGAACGACTTGCCCTCGGCCCGCAGCACCACGACCCGGACGGTGCCCGGCAGTGCCCGCCCGGCCGCGGTCAGCGCACGCCACAGAGGGGGGCTCTGCGCGTTGCGCTTGGCCGGGTTGGTCAGGGTCACCGTGGCGATCGCGTCGTCCACGGTGAGCCGTACGCCGTCCTGGTCGAGAACCGGATCGTTGTGGTCGTGAGCCGGGTCGGTCACCGGATCCGTAGCCGGGTCGGGCGAAGCCATGGGACGCCTCCGATGGTGCGGTCAGCGGAGAGTGCCGTACCGAGGCACTCGTAAGTGACTGCACAGTAACCACCCGGCCGATCGGCCGACCGACCGGGTGTCCGCCATCGGAGTCGATGGGCTGCCAGGGACGTGAGGCCCTAGGGGGCCTTCTTGCCCCTGGTCGCCCCGCCACGCCCACGGAGCGTGACGCCCGACTCGCTGAGCATCCGGTGCACAAAGCCATACGAGCGGCCGGTCTCCTCGGCCAACGCCCGGATGCTCGCACCGGCGTCGTACTTCTTCTTCAGGTCTGCCGCGAGCTTGTCGCGCGCGGCGCCGGTTACCCGGCTGCCCTTCTTCAGAGTCTCGGCCACCCGTGCCTCCTCATGGGAAGTGCGCTCTGGTCCCCTCATGATCACCCCTCCGGGGCTTCATGGCCACCCATTCGGCAAGGTCCGTGCGACAGCGTTGTGACGACAGGAGCGCATCCCCACAAGCGGAATAGGTAATTCCGAGCGTGACCGTCCATGCCTGTGAACGGGTTCTTCGGCGAAGGTCCAGGTCAGCAGCACTTCGCGGCGGACCCCTGAGCGCACAGGGGTCCGCCGCGAAGTGAATGTAGGACACACTCGGGTACGAGGAGATCTCACACAGATGGTGGATCACCGATGGGCCGAATGATCCATAGCCAGTGGATCATCCCTTCGGTCAGGCCAGGGCGACGAGATCCGCGTAGTCGGCGCCCCACAGGTCCTCGACGCCGTCCGGCAGCAGGATGATCCGCTCCGGCTGGAGCGCCTCGACGGCGCCCTCGTCGTGGGTGACCAGGACGACCGCGCCCTTGTAGGTGCGCAGCGCGCCGAGGATCTCCTCGCGGCTGGCCGGGTCGAGGTTGTTCGTGGGCTCGTCGAGCAACAGTACGTTCGCCGACGACACCACGAGGGTGGCGAGGGCGAGCCGGGTCTTCTCGCCGCCGGACAGCACGCGCGCGGGCTTGTCGACGTCATCGCCGGAGAACAGGAACGAGCCGAGCACCTTGCGGACCTCGACGAGATCCAGGTCGGGGGCGGCCGAACGCATGTTCTCCAGCACGGTGCGGTCCGGGTCGAGGGTCTCGTGCTCCTGCGCGTAGTAGCCGAGCTTCAGGCCGTGGCCGGGGACTACCGCACCCGTGTCGGGCTGCTCGACGCCGCCGAGCAGCCGCAGCAGGGTGGTCTTGCCGGCGCCGTTGAGGCCGAGGATGACGACCCGGGAGCCCTTGTCGATCGCCAGGTCGACATCGGTGAAGATCTCCAGCGAGCCGTACGACTTCGACAGTCCCTCGGCCATCAGCGGGGTCTTGCCGCAGGGCGAGGGCTCGGGGAAGCGGAGCTTGGCCACCTTGTCGGACTGACGGACGTCGTCCAGGCCCGCGAGGAGCTTCTCCGCGCGGCGGGCCATGTTCTGCGCGGCGACCGTCTTGGTGGCCTTGGCGCGCATCTTGTCGGCCTGCGCGTTGAGCGCGGCGGCCTTCTTCTCGGCGTTCTGCCGCTCGCGCCTGCGGCGCTTCTCGTCGGCCTCGCGCTGCTGCTGGTAGAGCTTCCAGCCCATGTTATAGATGTCGATCATGGATCGGTTGGCGTCCAGGTAGAACACCTTGTTGACGACCGTCTCGACCAGATCGACGTCGTGGGAGATCACGATGAAGCCGCCGCGGTAGGTCTTCAGGTAGTCCCGCAGCCAGATGATCGAGTCCGCGTCGAGGTGGTTGGTCGGCTCGTCCAGCAGCAGGGTGTCGGCGTCCGAGAACAGGATCCGGGCCAGCTCGATACGGCGGCGCTGACCGCCGGAGAGGGTGTGCAGCGGCTGGCCGAGCACCCGGTCGGGCAGATTGAGCGCGGCGGCGATGGTGGCGGCCTCCGCCTCGGCTCCGTAGCCGCCCTTGGTGAGGAACTCGGTCTCCTGGCGCTCGTACTGCTTGAGCGCCTTCTCGCGTGTGGTGCCCGAGCCGTTGGCGATGCGCTGTTCGTTCTCGCGCATCTTGCGGATCAGTACGTCCAGGCCGCGCGCGGACAGGACGCGGTCGCGGGCGAGCATGTCGAGGTCGCCGGTGCGCGGGTCCTGCGGGAGGTAGCCGACCTCGCCGGAGCGGGTGACGGTGCCCCCGGCGGGGACGCCCTCGCCGGCCAGGACCTTGGTGAGGGTGGTCTTGCCGGCGCCGTTGCGCCCGACCAGGCCGATGCGGTCGCCCTTGGCGACCCGGAAAGAGGCGTTCTCGATGAGGATGCGGGCGCCGGCGCGCAGCTCGATGGCGGAGGCGGAGATCACGGACAGACTCCAGGGCGGTGGGTGGCGGGCGGACGGGGTTTCGCGGACGCACCCGCCGTCTAGTGCGCGAGGAGAATGGCCATGGGGCCAAGTCTAACGGTGTCGTGCAACCAGTTTTTCCGACTTGGTGTGTTCGGACGTGCGGCCCGGGGACCGGTTCCCGAGCGGGGTGCGGCCCGGGACGATCCGGCCGAGGTCGTCCACCGCGGTGAGCTGCGCGGTCCAGGTGTCCCCGGAGCACGGCTGGGCGACCAGCAGCGCCCCCGCGTGACGAACGGCACGCCCGGCGTCGAACGAACATCCCTCGCGCGCGGGCAGCACCCAGCGCAGGTCGCCGTCCGTGAGCCGGTAGGCGGCGATCCGATCAGGTGTGATCACGGCGAGCACTCCGCGCGGCAGTTCGCGCAGCACGCCGGACCCGCCGGCCTCGGGGAGCCCTTGGGCGGCTCCGGGGAGGGCGCGGTGCCAGCGGACCGCGCGCCCGTCGGTGGCGGTGATCAGACCGTCGTCCCACAGCGTGATCGCGTCCCCGCGCGCGGGGAGCACCTCCAGGGGGCGGCTGCCCACGCGCGCGTGCCGCCAGCGCACGGCGCCGGTGAGTGGGTCGTACGCCTCGACAGCGGCCCGGCGGATGGCCGCCGACCGCACGGGCGCGGCGGTGTCCTCGCGCGCGTGGACGGTGAGCCGGTCGCCGTAGGGGACGGGCCGGGCGTGATGGGCGAGAGCGAACAGGGGCACGGCGATCAGCAGGGCGAGGACGGCGGGGAGGAGTCGGCGGGCGGGGGGCGATCGCCGGTCCGGGGGCGGGGGTGAGGGTGGCACGTGTTCGGGGCCTTCCGGCGTCGTCCGCGAGGGCTGGGGCTGCGGGGGCGCCGACCTGGACCGCCGTCCTGCGGGCCTGGACCGCCGTACCGCCACTCGCGCGCCCTTCTCGGGGGTCCCGGCCGGGAAGGGGGGTGCCGATCGGTCGGCCGCGGATCAGGCGCAGAGCGTAGCCGTGGGCGGGGGCGGTGGGGTGGGACACGGCGGGGCGGGGGCGGGGTGTCGCCCGTTCGGACCTTCGCCCGGGGCCGGGGGGCCGGGGGCGGGTCAGGATGACGGCACGGGGTTGGCGTAGGCGGAGGGTGGTCCCGCATGCAGTTCGACGACGACGCGCGTCTGGACACCTCCGAGGTGCAGGACCGGCGCGGCAGCCGGGTCCCGGGCGGGCGGGCGACCGTCGGCGGCGGCGTCGCGGGGCTGATCGCGCTGCTGCTGGGGCTGTTCTTCGGGGTCGGTCCGGAGCAACTGGGGCTGTCCTCGGGGGACTCCCCGCCCGCGGCCACGGCGTCGACGCTCGCGCAGGTCCAGCAGACCTGCCGGACCGGGCAGGACGCCAACACCAAGGAGGACTGCCGGATCGTGGCCGTGGTGAACAGCGTGCAGGACTTCTGGGCCGGGGAGTTCCAGCGGCGGGGCGGCCGGTACACCCGCTCCGCCACGGTGTTCTTCACCGAGCGGGTCGCCACGGGGTGCGGGACGGCGACCTCGGCGGTGGGGCCGTTCTACTGTCCCGCCGACCAGAGGGTGTATCTCGACCTCGGCTTCTTCGACGAGCTGCGGACGAAGTTCGGGTCGTCGGGCGGGCCGTTCGCACAGGCGTACGTGGTGGCGCACGAGTACGGGCATCACGTACAGGATCTGCTGGGCACGCTGGGCCGGGCGCAGGACGGGCGGACCGGTGCGAACAGCAACGCGGTGAAGGTGGAGTTGCAGGCCGACTGCTACGCCGGGGTGTGGGCGCATCACGCGACCACGACGAACGACGAGTCGACCGGGCGGCCCCTGATCACCAGCCTGACGGACGCCGACATCCGGGACGGGCTGGACGCGGCGGCGGCGGTGGGCGACGACCGGATCCAGGCGCGGTACGAGGGGCGGGTGACGCCGGAGAACTGGACGCACGGGTCGGCGCGGCAGCGGCAGGAGTGGTTCTACGAGGGGTACCGGACCGGGGACATGGCGTTGTGCAACACGTTCCGCTGATGGTGGGCGCGGCCGTGGGCCGCCGGGCCGGGAGGTGCGCCGGGAGGTGCGGGGTGCGGCCGGTGGCAGGCCGGTGGCGAGACCGGCGACGGCGGCCGGTGGCAGGGCCGATGTCAGTGGTGGGTGCGAGACTGGGAACACGTCGGAATCCGGTGCGACGGGGCCTTTTCCGGCGTGGTCGGGCATGGCTTCACAAGGGAGTGATCGGCATGGCAGGCACGCATGGCGGGCGGCCCAGCATCTATCCGACGTTGCTGTACACGGACGCGAAGGCGGCGGTCCGGCAGCTCACCGAGGCACTGGGGTTCACGGAGCTGGCGCTGTACGAGGGCGAGGACGGCGCGGTGCTGCACGCCGAGCTGGTGCAGGGCGACGGCGCGGTGATGCTCGGGTCGAAGGGCCGCGGCGGGGTGTTCGACACGGCGATGAAGGAGTCGGGCACGGCCGGGGTGTACGTCGTGGTGGACGACGTCGACGCACACCACCAGTGGGCCCTGGACCACGGCGTGGAGATCCTGATGCCCCCGACGGACCAGGACTACGGCTCCCGGGACTACATGGCCCGGGATCTCGAGGGCAACATCTGGAGCTTCGGTACCTACGCTCCGGCGATATCCGGCTGACGCCGGCCCGCCCCGGGATCGCCCGCGCGAGAGGCCGTCAGCGTCCGCCGGTGTGCACCTGGAAGGCGGCGCGGCGGACGGCCTTGGCGAGGGCCGGGTCGGGGTGCGCGGCGGCGAGCGCGACCAGGACCTGCACGGTACGGGGGTGGCCGACGGCACGCACCTCGTCCAGCAGCGCGGGCACGGTCGGCTGGACGGCGGATTCCAGGTGTCTGACCAGCAACGGTGCCTCGCCGTGGTCGGCGACGGCGGCGGCGGTGTCGACCCACAGCCAGGTGGCCTCCTCGCGGGTGAGCACCTCGTGGGCGTCCTCGGGGTCGGCGCCGTCGTGCTCGGCGAGCCAGAGCAGGGCGTAGGGCCGCAGGGTCGGTTCGTCGAGCACGGCGCGTACGTCGGGCTCGGCGGGGGCGCCGACCACCCGCAGCGTCTCGAAGGCGAGGCTGCGCAGGAGGGCGTCCTCGCCGCGGGCGGCGTCGAGGAGTTCGGTGACGGCGCTGCCGACGGGGCGGGCGGCGAGCCAGGCGCGGTACTCGGCGCGGGCGGCGTTGGGGCGCAGCTGGGCGCAGCCGCGCAGCATGTCCTCGGCGGCGGCCTCGATGTTCCCGGCGGGGCTCTGCGCGGCGACGCAGATCTGCTCCAGCTTGACCCAGACCGCCCAGCTGCCCAGCGGGGTGAGGGTGGCCTGGGCGTCGCCGTAGGTGAGGGCGCCGACGCTGGCCAGGGCGTGCAGGGCCCAGTCGAGGAGGGGGGCGAGGGCGGTGTCGTCGCTGGGCGGCGTGGGCTCGGGCTGCGGGCCGTAGGGGATCTCGCAGCGCTGGGTGCGCAGTTCGCCGACGCGCTGCTGGAGGAGGTCCAGGAGCTGGGCGACGGGGACGGGGCCGGCGGAGAGCTGGAGGAAGGAGAGCACCTGGGGCATGGCCGAGACGACCTCGGCGACGGCGGCGGGCTCATGGCCGTCGGGCTCGGGGTGGGCGAGCGACCAGGCGTCGAAGAGGGCGACCCAGCCGCGCAGTACGGCGCTGTCGTCGCGGTGCCAGGCGCGCAGCCGCCAGCCGGGGCGGGCGACCCCGCCGTGCACCTCGACCAGGCCGGCGAGGCGGGCGGTGTCCCAGTCGGCGCGGACCTGAGCGGGGGTCAGGCCGAGTTCCTCGGCGGCCCGTTCGGCGGTGGGGGCGGACATGGTGGCTCTGTCCTCGGGGGCCTTTCCGTCGGTGGGTTTTCCGTCGGTGGCCCGGCCTTCGGGCGACCTGCCGTCGGTCGACCCGCCGTCGGTGGGGCTGCCGTCGGTGGGGCTGCCGTCGGCGGGCTTTCCGTGAGTGGCCTTGCTGTCCGTGGCCTTTCCGTCGGTCGCCCGGCCTTCGAGCGCCCGGCCGTCGGTCGACCCGCCTTCGGTCGACCCGCCGTCGGTGGGGCTGCCGTCAGTAGGGCTGCCGTCGGTGGGCTGTCCGTCGGTGGTCCGGTTGTCCGGGGTCTGCTCGTCAGCCGGACCGGTGTCGGCGGGCCGGGCCTCGGCGGGCGGGTTGTCGGCCGGCCGCTTGCCGGCGGAGCCGCCGGTGGTCCTGCCGACGGAGGACAGGGGCTCCTTGCCCGTGTGGGGCGCGGTCTCGGCCCAGCGGGCCACGCGGGCGGCGCCGGCCAGTCGGGTGCGCGCCATTTTGGCCAGTTCCGCGGGGGCCGGGGTGCCCTCCGGCGGCCGGGGCGCGGGGCGGCGCGTGCGCCGCTGGTTCATCGCTCGGGGGGCGGCGGCCAGGGGTCGCGGGCGGACAAGTCGAAGCCTGGAGTCGCGCGGGATACGGGACGTCACGGGTGCAGTCTTCCGGTTGACGGTCCGAAAACCCAAACGGAATGCCAGGAAGGGTCGTGGAGGGGAGTGGACGGCGGGGTCCGGAACGGCGGTGAGGGGGTGGTATCAGGCCAGAAGGACAGGGGGAAATGGAACCTTCGGGGTGGGTGTGGGGGGCGGGGCGGGCGGAAGCGGAGTCGGCGCGAGGGCTCGGGTCCGGGCGTCACATCAGGGGGGTCAGGAAGCGGCGCAGAGCCTCTTCGTACGTCGGTGGGGCGGCGTTCCACATGGCGGCGTGCGGGGCGTCGGGGACCTCGTGGAGGGTGATGAGGCCGGGGTGGCGGGCGGTGAGGCGGCGGGAGAGTTCCCAGGGGGCGACCTCGTCACCGGGGCCGTGGACGATCAGGGTGGGGACGGTGAGGGGCTCGGACGCGCTGGGCGCGGCCTGCTCGGGGCCGGGGCGCAGGCCGGTGCGGCCCTGGGCGGCGCGGACGGCGAGCGGGAGCAGCGCGCCCGGGGTGCGCCGGGCGGCGGCCAGCGCCTTGAGCGTGGTCGGCCAGTCCAGTACCGGGGAGTCCAGGACCAGCCCGGCGATCCGGTCCCGTACGGGAGAGCGGGTGGCGGCGCGCAGGGCCATGGTGGCGCCGGTGGACCAGCCGAGCAGGACGACCTCGCGGGCGCCGTGGGCCACGGCGTGGCGGATCGCGGCGTCCGTGTCGCGCCACTCGGTCTGGCCGAGATGGTTCAGGCCGTCCGGGGAGCGGGGGGCGCCGGGGTCGCCGCGGTAGGCGAGGGCGAGCACCGGGAGGCGCAGGCGGTGCAGGAACTCCATGAGGTTCATGGCGTGTTCGCGGGTGGTGCCCAGGCCGTGCACGGCGATCACCCAGGTGTCCCGGGCGCCGGGCACCCACCAGGCCGGGAGGGTGCCGAGTTCGCCGGGGACCTCGACGTCGGTGTGGTCCAGGCCGAGGGCGGCATGGGGGTCGCCGACGTACAGGTTGGGGGTGAGCCAGACGTGGTCGCCGGGGGTGAGGGTGCCGTGGGTGACGCGTTCCAGGCGGCGTACGACGGTGTCGGCGGAGGGGGCCGCGGCGGTCAGGACGGGGCCGACGACCGCGTGGGTGCCGTCGCCGGCGAGGCCGTAGGTGCCGGGGCGCAGGGAGGCCAGTTGCCGGGTGAGGGTGATCCGGCCTGCGGCGGTGCCGTGCACCGTGAGCCGGGGCTCGGTCGGCAGCGGGCGGCCCGGCGGCGCCTTGAGCGCGGCGTCGCTGGCGAGTCGGCCGGCGGCCACGCTCGCCGCGCCGGCCGCCAATGCCACGGTGACGGCAGCGGCCGTCGCTCTGACAGTGCCCACGGCTCCAGTGTCCCGGCCCCGCTCGCTCCCGGCCAGTGGGAGGAGGGATGGGGAGAGAGCGGGTGTGGGGGTCAGGGGGCGCGTTGGCCGTAGCTCTGGAGTTGTTCGGTGACCTCGTGCAGTTGCCGGGGGGAGAGGAGGGAGGGGGTCAGGCCGGGGACGCAGGAGGCGGTGAGCCAGAGGCGGCACATCCATTCGAGCTGGGCCGTGCGGTCGTACGCCTGGGCGAGGGTGGTGCCGTGGGTGAGGGTGCCGTGGTTCTGGAGGAGGCAGGCGGAGCGGTCCGTCAAGGCGTGGAGCATGTTCTCGGCCAGCTCTTCCGTGCCGTAGGTCGCGTAGGGGGCGACGCGGACGGGGCCGCCCATGGTCGCGGTCAGGTAGTGGATCGTGGGGAGTTCCGGGACCAGGGTGGAGACGGCCGTCGCGTGGACGGCGTGGGTGTGGACGATCGCGCGGGCGTCGGTGGTGCGGTAGACGGCGAGATGCATCGGCAGTTCGCTGGTCGGGGCGAGGGTGCCGATCGTCCGGCGGCCGTCGAGGGCGACGCCGGTGATGTCGGCGGGGCCGAGGCGGTCGTACGGCACGCCCGACGGGGTGACCAGCACGGTGTCGCCGACGCGGACGGAGACATTGCCGGAGGTGCCGACGACCAGGCCGTCGGTCACCGTGCGGCGGGCGGTCGCCACCAGGTCCTGCCAGGCCGTGGCGGTCTCGGTGCCGCCGGTTCGCTGCTCAGACATGGGCGTGATCCTCGCAGCCGGGGTGGTGGTGGCGCATCGGTGCGGGGGTGGCGGGAGGACTTCCGTCGGCCGTTCGAGGGGTTTGGACGGAGATCGACCGGGGATCGATGATCTTCGCCTACTCTCGGGGCGATTTGTCCTGCACTTGTCCTGTACGCCGCCATTTCGGGGGAAGTACCGCATGGCTCACCACCGCACCAGCGCCCACACCCGCACCCGCACCCGCACCCACACCCACGCCGACACCAGCACCAGCACCAGCACCAGCACCAGCACCAGCAGCCACAGCCACAGCCACAGCCACAGCCACCCACATGGTCACCCTCAGGGCAGCAGTCGTCGGGGGCGGGTGGTCGGTGCCTCGGTCGCCGGGCTCGCGCTGCTGGGGGCGGTGCTGCTGGAGGTGCCGGCCGTCGCCGCGAGCAAGCCCAGGGGGCATGACGTCTCGTCCCATCAGGGGAACGTCGACTGGCCGGGGTCCCGGGCCAAGGGGGCGCGGTTCGTGTACGTGAAGGCGACCGAGTCCACGAGCTATCGCAACCCCTACTTCGGGCGGCAGTACGACGGCGCCCGGGACGCGGGGCTGATCCGTGGCGCGTACCACTTCGCGCTGCCGGACAGGTCCTCGGGTGCGACTCAGGCCGCGTACTTCGTGCGCAACGGCGGCGACTGGCGGGCCGACGGGCGGACGCTGCCGCCCGCGCTCGACATCGAGTACAACCCGTATGACACCAAGCGGAAGTGCTACGGGCTGAGCAGGGCGGGGATGGTCGGCTGGATCGGGGCGTTCAGCGACGAGGTGCGGCGGCTCACCGGGCGTCGGCCGGTGATCTACACCACCACCCACTGGTGGAACAGCTGCACGGGTGGCAGCACCGGTTTCGCCGCCGAGCATCCGCTGTGGGTGGCCCGCTACGGCTCGGCGAGCGCCGGGGAGCTGCCGGCGGGGTGGTCGCGGTGGACGATCTGGCAGTACGACGATGGCGGCGACGGCAGCGACAACAGCGCGCTGCCGGGTGACCAGAATCTCTTCAACGGGTCGATGGACCGACTGAGGGCCTTCGCGAGGAGCGACGTCGGCCGGGAGTGAGGGCACCGGTGGCCGGGTACGCGGGCGTCGATCGCTAAGCGGAATGCCAACCCTCCGTCAGATACACCCCAATGCCCCCTTCAGTTCACCATTCGTTCATCTGGGTTACCTACGTTCATCCGGCCGATGACCTCGAACGAATGCCTGGGTAAATGGAAAGCTTCTCGCTGATCCTCGCGATAGTGGTGGTCACCGCACTCGCGTTCGATTTCACGAACGGTTTCCACGACACCGCCAACGCGATGGCGACCACCATCTCGACCGGTGCGATGAGACCCAAGGCCGCGGTGGCGATGTCCGCCGTGCTCAACCTGGTGGGCGCTTTCCTCTCCGTGGAGGTCGCCAACACGATCTCCAAAGGACTCGTCGACGAGTCCGGCATCCAGCCCGAGGTCATCTTCGCCGCCCTGGTCGGCGCGATCCTGTGGAATCTGCTGACCTGGCTGGTGGGCCTGCCGTCCTCCTCCTCGCACGCCCTGATGGGTGGTCTGATCGGCGCGACCGTCGCCTCCGCCGGTTTCGGCGCGGTGCACGGTGACGTACTGATCACCAAGGTGCTGCTCCCGGCGATCGCCGCCCCGCTGGTCGCCGGGCTCGCCGCGATGTTCGCCACCCGCCTCACGTACACGCTCGGCAAGAAGTCCGCGGGGACCAGGTCCTCCGCCAAGGGCTACCGGGCCGGTCAGATCGCCTCCGCGGGGCTGGTCTCGCTGGCGCACGGCACCAACGACGCGCAGAAGACGATGGGCATCATCACCCTCGCCCTGGTCGCCGGTGGCACCCTCGCCCCCGACTCCGACCCGCCCGTCTGGGTCATCGTCTCGGCGGGTGTGGCCATCGCGCTCGGCACCTACCTCGGCGGCTGGCGGATCATCCGCACCATGGGCAAGGGCCTGACCGACCTCCAGCCGCAGCAGGGCTTCGCCGCCCAGACCAGCGCCGCGACGGTCATCCTGGCCTCCTCCCACCTCGGCTTCTCGCTCTCCACCACGCACTCCGTCTCCGGCGCCGTGATGGGCGCGGGCCTCGGCCGCAAGGGCGGGGTGGTCCGCTGGTCCACGGCCACCCGGATGTTCGTCGCCTGGGGGCTGACCCTGCCGGCCGCCGCCGTCGTCGGCGCGCTCGCCGAGTGGGTGTGCAGGTTCGGTCCCTGGGGCACCGGCCTCGTCGCCGCCTTCCTGATCGGCTCCAGCGCCTGGATCTGGAAGCTGTCGCGGCGCGAGGTCGTCGACCACACCAATGTCAATGGCCACGACGACACCGGCGATACCGACGCCGGCGAGCGCACGGACGACCCCGACCTGGCGCCCGGCGTCGTGACCGCCGCCGTCGCCGCCGTGATCCCGCCGCCGACCGTCGCCGCCGAAGAGGCCGCCGTCACGGCCGGTACCGGCTCCCCCGCCGGTCCCGACCCGGCGGCCCCCAAGGCCACGGTCTGAGCCCGCCCGACACACCCCCCTCCCCCAAGGACACAGCAGCATGGAAATCGACTGGGCGGCCCTCGGCTCCGTCTTCGGTGTGAGCCTCGTGGTCACCGTGGCCCTCGTCGGCCTGTTCACCCTCGGTATCGCGGGCCTCTCCCGCCATGAGCGCGCGGCCGAGCGCGGCGGAGGCGCGGCGCTCGCGGTCACCGGCGCGTACACCTGCTTCGCGGCGTGCCTGGGCGCGGTGGCGTACGGGATCTATCTGATCGTCGCCTGACGGGATCGCCTCGTTCGCGCGAGGCGCCCGTGCCGGCATCTGCCAGGGCGGGTACGGGACTTCGGTCCCGTACCCGCCCTGGTGTGGTGTGCGACAGGGCCGGTGTGGGGCTGAGCACACTCTCCCTTCGCAGGTCAGCGGCAGGTTGACGGGTGTTCGGGGCCCGTGGTGGACTGCCGGAGCCATTACGGCGACACGAGAGGAAGCCGGTGCGAATCCGGCGCGGTCCCGCCACTGTCACCGGGGTAGAACCCCGGGAGCCAGGAACTCTCACCGCCGACTTCGTCGAACCAGGGCGCGGACACCCTGAGTGAGGACATTCGCCATGCTCGGCTGCCGAACGCGGCTCACCGCCGGACCTCTCCTCGACCCCACGGCCGGCTGAGCCGATGGCCGCCGAACGCGCATTCGCGTACGGCGCCACCGCCGGACTCCTCGGTGATCTGCTCCTCGGGGATCCGCGCCGCGGGCATCCGGTCGCCGGGTTCGGGATGGCCGCCGGTGCCGTGGAACGGCTGCTGTGGCGCGACCATCGCGGGTGGGGGGCGCTGTACACCGCCGTGTGCGTGGGCGGGGCCGTCGGGCTGGGTGCGGTCGCCGCGCGTGCCGTACGGTCCTCCCCCGCCGCGTCCGTCGTCCTGACCGGCGCCGCCACCTGGGCCGTCGTCGGCGGCACCACCCTCGGGCGGGAGGCCCGGGCGATCGGGCGGGCACTTGAGGCCGGGGACGTCGAGGGGGCGCGGGCGCGGTTGCCGCGCTTGTGCGGACGCGATCCGCAGGCGCTGGACGCCGATGGGATCGCCCGTGCCGTGGTGGAGTCCGTCGCGGAGAACACGTCCGACGCCGTCGTGGGGGCGTTGGTGTGGGGGGCCGTCGGGGGGGTGCCCGGGCTGCTCGGGTTCCGGGCCGTGAACACGCTGGACGCGATGGTGGGGCACCGGTCGGATCGGTATCGGCGGTTCGGGTGGGCCTCGGCGCGGCTCGATGACGTGGTGGGGTGGCCGGGGGCACGGCTCACCGGCGTCCTCGCGGTGGTCGCCGGGGGTGATCCCCGGGGGGCGGTACGGGCCTGGCGGGCCGATGCCGGGAAGCATCCGAGCCCCAATGCCGGGGTCGTGGAGGCGGCGTTCGCGGGGGCGTTGGGGGTGCGGCTCGGGGGGACCCTGTCGTACGCGGGGCGGGTTGAGCGGCGGCCTGTGCTGAATGGTGGGGGGCGGGGTGTGGTGGTCGGTGATGTCGAGCGGGCGGTGCGGGTTTCCTCTCGGGTGCGGTGGTTGGCGTTGGGGGTGGGGGTGTTGCTCCGGGCGCGTGTTGGGCGGGGCCCGGCTTCCGGGGTACGGGCGTTGCCCTCGGCGCGTGTTGGGCTGCGCCCGGCCTCGGGGGTGGGGGCGTTGCTCCGGGCGCGTGTTGGGCGGGGCCCGGCGTTGCAGGCTGTGCCCACCCGTTCCGCCCTGCGGAACGAATGCCCACAGCGGTGCTCAACCCAGCTCTCCCCCAAGGCCCCCGTATGACCGGGCGGGGGCTTGGGTTGCTTGTTGCTGGGACTGCCTCTGATGCCGGGAAGAGTGTGGTGGCCGCCGGGATCGGGCGGTGGCTGGTGCGGCGGGGGGTGCGGGTCGCGCCGTTCAAGGCGCAGAACATGTCCTTGAATTCGTTCGTCACGCGGGACGGGGCCGAGATCGGGCGGGCGCAGGCCATGCAGGCGCAGGCGTGCCGGGTCGAGCCGAGCGCGTTGATGAATCCCGTGCTGCTCAAGCCCGGCGGGGAGCGGAGCAGTCAGGTCGTGCTCATGGGCAGGCCCGTGGGCGAGATGAGTGCGCGCGGGTATCACGGCGGCCGGCAGGAACAGTTGCTGGGGACCGTGCTGGAGTGCCTCGCCGAGCTGCGGCGTTCGTACGACGTCGTCGTCTGTGAGGGGGCCGGCAGTCCCGCCGAGATCAATCTGCGGCGGACCGACATCGTGAACATGGGGATCGCGCGCAACGCCCGGATCCCCGTGCTCGTGGTCGGGGACATCGACCGGGGCGGGGTGTTCGCCTCGTTCTTCGGGACGGTCGCGCTGCTGTCGGCGGCGGATCAGGCACTGGTCGCCGGGTTCCTCGTCAACAAGTTCCGCGGGGACGTGTCCCTGCTCGAACCCGGGCTCGACATGCTCAAGGGGCTCACCGGGCGGGCGACGTACGGGGTGCTGCCGTTCCGGCACGGGCTCGGGATCGACGAGGAGGACGGGCTCCGCGTGTCGCTGCGCGGAACCGTCCGGGAGTCCGTCGTCGCGCCCCCGGTCGGCGCGGACGTGCTGCGCGTCGCCGTCTGCGCGGTGCCGTTGATGTCCAACTTCACGGACGTCGACGCGCTGGCCGCCGAACCCGGCGTCGTGGTGCGGTTCGTGGACCGGCCGGAGGAGCTGGCCGACGCGGATCTGGTCGTCGTACCCGGGACCCGGGGGACGGTCAGGGCGCTGGCGTGGCTGAGGGAGCGGGGGCTCGCGGACGCGCTGGTGCGGCGGGCCTCCGACGGGTTGCCGGTGCTTGGCGTCTGCGGCGGCTTCCAGGTGCTCGGCACTCATATCCAGGACGATGTGGAGAGTCGGCTCGGGGGCGTCGACGGGCTCGGGCTGCTGCCCGTACGGGTGCGGTTCGCGGCGGAGAAGACGCTCGCCCGGCCCGTCGGACAGGCCCTCGGGGAGCGGGTCGAGGGGTACGAGATCCATCACGGGGTCGCCGAGGTCGACGGCGGGAGCCCCTTCCTGCGCGATGACGGCGGGAACCCTCTCGACGGGTGCCGGGTCGGGCACACCTGGGGTACCCACTGGCACGGCTCCCTGGAGTCGGACGGATTCAGGCGGGCGTTCCTGCGCGAGGTGGCCGCCGCCGCGGGGCGCCGGTTCGTGCCGGCGCCCGGTACCACGTTCGCCGCGCTGCGCGAGGAGCAGCTCGACCGGCTCGGCGATCTGATCGAACAGCACGCGGACACGGACGCGCTGTGGCGGCTCATCGAGTCCGGCGCGCCACAAGGACTGCCCTTCATCCCACCGGGAGCGCCCGTATGACCACTGGCCCTGTTGGCACCACCGGCCCTGACGGCCCTGTCCGCCCTCTTGGCAGCATCGGCACCTCTGACACCGGTAACCCTCTTGGCACCACCCACCCCGTCCTGCTGCTCTCCACCGCCGACACCGATCTGCTCGCCGCCCGTGCCTCCGGCGCCCCCTACCGGATCGGCAACCCGACCCGCGTGGACGTCGAGAACGAGTTGCCCGCGCTGCTCGACGGGGCGTCCGTCGCCGTCGTACGGCTGCTCGGCGGCAAGCGGGCCTGGGAGGACGGGCTGGCCGCGCTGAAGCGCTCCGGGGTTCCGACCGTGCTGCTCGGCGGCGAGGCCGTGCCCGACGCCGAGTTGATGGCCGAGTCGTCCGTACCGGCCGGGGTGGTCGCCGAGGCGCTGCGCTATCTGGTCGAGGGCGGGCCCGGCAACCTCACCGAACTGGCCCGGTTCCTGTCGGACACCGTGCTGCTGACCGGCGAGGGGTTCGAGGGGCCGCGGAAGATGGCCGAGTACGGGGTGCACGGCACCCCTCAGCAAGCAGAAGGGCGGCCCACCGTCGGCGTGCTCTTCTACCGGGCCCATGAACTGAGCGGCAACACCGCCTTCGTCGACACCCTCTGCGACGCGATCGAGGCGCACGGCGCCAACGCCCTGCCCGTGTACT
This sequence comes from Streptomyces sp. NPDC056734, assembly GCF_042790455.1. Lineage (NCBI taxonomy): Bacteria > Bacillati > Actinomycetota > Actinomycetes > Kitasatosporales > Streptomycetaceae > Streptomyces > Streptomyces sp. NPDC056734. Next base: position 71,381 of record NZ_JBHTZD010000022.1, on the reverse strand, counting down.
GCGGTTCGCTGCGCGGCGCGGACGCGGGGCTGTACGAGATCCTGGGGCGGGCGGACGCGCTGATCGCGACCGTGCTCGCGGCGGGCGGCACGCACGCCTCGCAGGCGTCGGCCGGCGGGGACGAGGAGGCGTGGGACATCGGCGCGCTGGCCGAGCTGAACGTCCCCGTGCTGCAAGGGCTCTGCCTCACCTCCTCCCGGGCCGCCTGGGACGCGTCGGACGCCGCCCTGTCCCCCATGGACGCGGCGATGCAGGTCGCCATCCCGGAGTTCGACGGACGGCTGATCACCGTGCCGTTCTCCTTCAAGGAGCAGGGGCCGGACGACGTACCGGTGTACCGGGCCGACCCCGAGCGGGCGGCGCGGGTCGCCGGGATCGCCGTACGGCACGCGCGGCTCAAGCACCAGCCGAACGCGGAGAAGCGGATCGCGCTCGTGTTCACCGCGTACCCGACCAAGCACTCGCGGGTCGGCAACGCGGTCGGGCTGGACACGCCCGCGTCGGCGGTACGGGTGCTCGACGCGCTGCGGGACGCCGGGTACGGGGTCACCGACCACCCCGCCGAGGGCGATGAGCTGATCCACCGGCTGATCGCGGCGGGTGGGCACGATGTGGAGTGGCTGACGGAGGAGCAGCTGGCGTCCGCGCCCGCGCGGGTGCCGCTCGCCGACTACCGGGCGTGGTTCGACAGGCTCGACCCGGCGCTCAAGGACGCCATGACCGAGGCGTGGGGGGAGCCGCCCGGCTCGCTCTACGTCGACGGGGACGACATCGTGCTCGCCTCGCTCCGGTTCGGGAACGTCGTCGTGATGATCCAGCCGCCGCGCGGCTTCGGCGAGAATCCGATCGCGATCTACCACGATCCGGACATGCCGCCGTCCCATCACTACCTGGCGGCCTACCGCTGGCTGGAGAACAGCTTCGGCGCCGACGCCGTGGTGCACATGGGCAAGCACGGCACGATGGAGTGGCTGCCGGGCAAGGGGCTCGGGCTCAGCGGCGGCTGCGCGCCGGACGCGGTGCTCGGCGAACTCCCGCTGATCTACCCGTTCATCGTCAACGACCCCGGCGAGGGCACCCAGGCCAAGCGGCGCGGACACGCCACGGTGGTCGACCATCTGGTGCCGCCGATGGCCCGCGCCGACACCTACGGCGACCTCGCCAAGCTGGAACAGCTGCTGGACGAATACGCACTGGTCTCCGACCTGGACCCGACGAAGGCACCGGCCGTGCGGGCCCAGATCTGGACGCTGGTGGAGGCCGCCGAACTCCACCACGACCTGCATGTGGACGATCAGCCGGGCGACGACGACTTCGACTCGTTCGTCATGCACATCGACGGCTATCTCTGCGAGATCAAGGATGTGCAGATCCGCGACGGGCTGCACATCCTGGGCGGCGGGCCGGTCGGCGAACCGCGCGTCAATCTGGTCCTGGCCGTGCTGCGGGCCTCGCAGGTGTGGGGCGGGAAGGCCAACGCGCTGCCGGGGCTGCGGGCGTCGCTGGCCGCGTACTTCGGGCTCGGCGAGAAGGAGTTGCTGGCCGAGCCCGGCGCCCCGCTGAAGGTGCCGGCCGAGCTGACGGAGCTGGTGGACGGGCCCGCGCGCAGCGCCGCCGACGCGATCGATCTGCTGGAGCGGCTGTGCCGGCGGCTCGCGGAGGGCATGGAGGCGCGGGGGTGGGCCGCGGCGGCCTGTGCCGGGCTGGTCCGCGAGGTCCTGGGGGGTGTGGAGCTGTCCGACGCCGTCGCCGTGCTGCGGTTCGCGTGCGAGGAGGTGGTGCCGCGGCTCGCCCGTACGACGGACGAGATCGATCACATCCTGCGCGCGCTGGACGGCGGATACGTTCCTGCGGGACCCTCCGGCTCCCCCACCCGCGGGCTGGTCAATGTCCTGCCGACCGGCCGCAACTTCTACTCCGTCGACCCCAAGGCCATCCCGTCCCGGCTGAGCTGGGAGGTCGGGCAGGCGCTCGCCGACTCGCTGGTGCAGCGCTATCTCGCCGACAACGGGGAGTATCCGCAGTCGGTCGGGCTGACGGTGTGGGGGACGTCCGCGATGCGCACCCAGGGCGACGACATCGCCGAGATCCTGGCGCTGCTCGGCTGCCGCCCGGTGTGGGACGACGCCTCGCGGCGGGTGACCGGCTTCGAGGTGGTGCCGCCGGCCGAGCTGGGCCGGCCGCGCATCGATGTCACGGTCCGCATCTCCGGCTTCTTCCGGGACGCGTTCCCGCATGTGGTGGGGCTGATCGACGACGCGGTACGGGCGGTGGCCGAGCTGGCCGAGCCCGCCGACGTCAACTACGTACGGGCGCACGCCGACGAGGACACCGCCGCGCACGGTGACCGGCGGCGCGCGACGGCCCGGATCTTCGGCTCCAAGCCGGGGGCGTACGGGGCCGGGCTGCTGCCGCTGATCGACGCCCGCAACTGGCGCTCGGACGCGGACCTCGCCGAGGTGTACGCGGTGTGGGGCGGCTACGCGTACGGGCGCGGGCTGGACGGGCGGGCGGCGCGGGGGGACATGGAGACGGCGTTCCGGCGGATCGCGGTGGCGGCGAAGAATGTGGATACGCGCGAGCACGATCTGGTCGACGCCGACGACTACTTCCAGTACCACGGCGGCATGGTCGCCATGGTGCGGCATCTGACGGGCGCGAGTCCGCAGGCGTACGTCGGTGACTCGGCCACTCCGGACCAGGTCAAGACGCGCACGCTGGGCGAGGAGACGCACCGGGTGTTCCGGGCTCGGGTGGTCAATCCGCGCTGGATGGCGGCGATGCGGCGGCACGGCTACAAGGGCGCCTTCGAGATGGCCGCGACCGTGGACTACCTCTTCGGGTACGACGCCACGGCCGGGGTGGTGGACGACTGGATGTACGAGAAGTTGAGCGCCGAGTACGTCTTCGATCCCGAGAACCAGGACTTCATGAAGAAGTCGAACCCGTGGGCGCTGCGCGGGATCACCGAGCGGCTGCTGGAGGCGGCGGACCGGGGGCTGTGGGCGGAGCCCGACGCCGACACGCTGGAGCGACTGCGCGCCATGTATCTGGAGCTGGAAGGCGACCTTGAGGGCGGCCTTGAGGGCGGCCTTGAGGGCGATCTTGAGGGCGGCCTTGAGGTCTTGGAGGGCGAGGACAAGTGAGCACCCCGTTTCCGTTCACGGCCGTGGTCGGTCAGGACGATCTGCGGCTCGCGCTGCTGCTGAACGCCGTGTCGCCGGCTGTCGGCGGTGTGCTGGTGCGTGGCGAGAAGGGCACCGCCAAGTCGACGGCCGTACGGGCGCTGTCGGCGCTGCTGCCCGCGGTGCGGGTGGTCGCCGGGTGCCGGTTCTCGTGCGACCCGGGCACCCCCGACCCGGCGTGCCCGGACGGGCCCCATGAGCCCGTCGCCGCGCTGGAACGCCCCTCGCGGATGGTCGAACTGCCCGTCGGCGCCTCCGAGGACCGCCTCGTCGGCGCCCTCGACATCGAACGGGCCCTCGCCGAGGGCGTGAAGAGCTTCGAACCGGGACTGCTGGCGCAGGCGCACCGCGGGATCCTGTACGTCGACGAGGTCAACCTCCTCCATGACCATCTGGTCGATCTGCTGCTGGACGCGGCGGCGATGGGCGCCTCCTACGTCGAGCGCGAGGGTGTGTCGGTGCGGCACGCGGCCCGCTTCCTGCTGGTGGGGACCATGAACCCCGAGGAGGGCGAGCTACGGCCGCAGCTCCTGGACCGGTTCGGGCTGACCGTCGAGGTCGCGGCCTCGCGGGAGCCGGACCAGCGGGTGGAGGTCGTACGGCGCAGGCTGGCGTACGACGACGATCCCGACGTCTTCGCCGGACGGTGGGCCGCCGAGGAGGCCGCCGTACGGGCGCGGATCGTGGCGGCGCGGGAGCTGTTGCCGTCGGTGCGGCTGGGTGACGGGGCGCTGCGGCAGATCGCGGCGACCTGCGCGGCCTTCGAGGTGGACGGGATGCGGGCCGACATCGTGATGGCCCGTACGGCGACCGCGCTGGCGGCCTGGGACGGGCGTACGGAGGTGCTCGCCGAGGATGTCCGGCAGGCCGCGCTGCTGGCGCTGCCGCATCGGCGGCGTCGCAATCCGTTCGATGCGCCGGGGCTGGACGAGGAGCGGCTGGATCGGACGTTGGAGGAGTTCGCCGGGGGCGGTGACGGTGACGGTGACGCGGGTGGGGACGGTGGCGGTGGCCCCGGTGACCGCGACGGTGACGACGATCCCGATCCGGGTGGGGGCGGTGGGGGGCGGCCTGATGCCGGGGAGCCGTCCGGTGATGGTGGTGCCGGGGGGCGGCCCGAGGAGTCGGGGGACGGGGAGAGTGTGCCGTCCGGTGCCGGGGAGCGGTCCGAGGAATCGGGGGACAGGGAGGGTGTGCCGTCCGGTGCCGGGGAGCGGTCCGCCGTACCGGCCGCGGAGCCGTTCCGTACCAAGACGCTGAGCGTTCCCGGGATCGGGGAGGGGGCCACCGGGCGGCGTTCGCGGGCGCGGACCGAGCATGGGCGCACGACCGGGGCGCGGCGGCCCCGGGGGGCGCTGACCCGGCTGCATCTGGCGGCGACCGTGCAGGCCGCGGCGCCGCATCAGCGGGCGCGGGGGCGGGTCGGGCCGGGGCTCGTGGTGCGGCGGGACGATCTGCGGCAGGCGCGGCGGGAGGGGCGCGAGGGGAATCTGGTGCTGTTCGTGGTCGATGCCTCCGGGTCGATGGCGGCGCGGCAGCGGATGAGCGCGGTGAAGGGGGCGGTGCTGTCGCTGCTGCTGGATTCGTATCAGCGGCGGGACAAGGTGGGGCTGGTGACGTTCCGGGGGGCGGCGGCCGAGGTGGCGTTGCCGCCCACGTCGTCCGTGGATGCGGCCGCGGCCCGGCTGGAGTCGTTGCCGACGGGTGGGCGTACGCCGCTCGCGGCCGGGTTGCTGCGGGCGCACGAGGTGCTGCGGGTGGAGCGGTTGCGGGATCCGGCGCGGCGGGCGCTGGTGGTCGTGGTGACGGACGGGCGGGCCACGGGTGGGCCCGAGCCGGTGGCGCTCGCCGGGCGGGCGGCTCGGCTGTTCGCGGCGGAAGGGGTTGCGTCGGTGGTCGTGGACTGTGAGTCGGGGCCGGTGCGGTTGGGGTTGGCGGGGGGGCTCGCGGGTGAGCTCGGGGGGGCTGCGGTGACGTTGGACGAGTTGCGGGCGGATGCGATTGCTGGGTTGGTGCGGGATGTGCGGGGGGGTGTTTCGGGTTTGGGTGCGGGTTCGGGTGCTGCTTCGGGTTCGGGTGCGGGTTCGGGTGCTGCTTCGGGTTCGGGTTCGGGTTCGGGTTCGTGGAGGGTCGCGTAATGCCTCAGGGGCAGCCGAGTGTCGTGCCTGATGACGGGCTGACCACGCGTCAGCGGCGGAACCGGGCGCTGGTCGTGGTGCACACGGGCGTGGGCAAGGGGAAGTCCACCGCCGCGTTCGGGCTCGCGCTGCGGGCCTGGAATCAGGGGTGGCCGATCGGGGTGTTCCAGTTCGTGAAGTCCGCGAAGTGGAAGGTCGGGGAGGAACGGGCGCTTCGGGTGCTCGGGGACTCCGGGGAGGGCGGGTCCGTCGCCTGGCACAAGATGGGCGAGGGGTGGTCCTGGGTGCAGCGGGACGCGCAGCTGGACAACGAGGAGAAGGCCCGGGAGGGCTGGGCGCAGGTCAAGCGGGATCTGGCCGCCGAGACGTATCGGCTGTACGTGCTCGATGAGTTCGCCTATCCGATGCAGTGGGGGTGGGTGGACACCGAGGAGGTGGTGTCCGTGCTGCGGGCCCGGCCGGGGACGCAGCATGTGGTGATCACCGGGCGGAACGCGCCTGCCGGGCTGGTCGAACTCGCCGATCTGGTGACGGACATGTCCAAGGTGAAGCATCCGATGGATGCGGGGCAGAAGGGGCAGCGGGGTATCGAGTGGTGACGTCCGCGTCTTCCGTGCCCCGGCTGGTGGTCGCCGCGCCCTCCTCCGGTAGTGGGAAGACCACTGTCGCGACGGGGTTGATGGCCGCGTTCGCCGCGCGGGGGCTTGCCGTGTCTCCGCACAAGGTGGGGCCGGACTACATCGATCCCGGGTATCACGCGCTCGCCACCGGGCGGGTGGGGCGGAATCTCGACGCGTATCTGTGCGGGGCCGAGCTGATCGGGCCGTTGTTCCTGCACGGGGCGCGGGGGTGTGATCTCGCCGTGGTCGAGGGGGTGATGGGGCTCTTCGACGGGGCGGCCGGGCAGGGGGAGCTGGCGTCCACCGCGCAGGTGGCGAAGTTGCTGCGGGCGCCGGTGGTGCTGGTGGTGGACGCCTCCGCGCAGGCTCGGTCGGTGGCGGCGCTGGTGCATGGGTTTGTGTCGTGGGATCCCGAGGTGTGGGTGGGGGGTGTGATTCTCAACAAGGTCGGGTCCGATCGGCATGAGGAGTTGTTGCGGGAGGCGCTGGAGGCGGTGGGGGTGCCGGTGCTGGGGGTGTTGCGGCGGGGGGAGGAGGTGGCTACGCCCTCGCGGCATCTGGGGTTGGTGCCGGTGGGGGAGCGGCGGGGGGCGGCGGTGTCCGCGGTGGCGGCGATGGCCTCGCGGGTGGCGGGTGGGTGTGATCTGGAGGCGGTGTGGGGGTTGGCGCGGGGGGCTGGTCCGCTGGGTTGTGCGGCGTGGGATGTGGGTGAGGTGGTGGGTTTTTCGCCCCCGCCGCCCCTACCCTTCCCGTCCTCCAGGGGCGCTGCCCCTTCGACCCCGGGTTCTGGGGGCTGCCGCCCCCAGGCCCCCGCTTCGGCCCTGGACGGGCCTCGTCCTCAAACGCCGGACGGGCTGGAGAGGAGCGGGCGTCCGATCGTCGCCGACGGCCCGGAGGGGAGGGAGGGCGCCCGGCGACAGGTCGTCGCGGACAGCCCGGAGGGGAGGGAGGGCAGCCGGCGACAGGTCGTCTCCGACGGCCCGGACGGGCCGAAGGCCAACCCACGCCCTGTCGTCGCCGACGGCCCGGACCGGCCGAAGGCCAACCCACACCCCGTCGTCGCCGACACCCCAGACCGGCCGAAGGCCAACCCACACCCCGTCGTCTCCGACACCCCAGACCGGCCGAAGGCCAACCCACACCCTGTCCTCTCCGACACCCCGGACAGGACACAGGGCGCCCCACACCTCACCGTCTCCGGCACCCCGGAACGACCGCAGGCCACCCCACACCCTGTCCTCTCCGGCACCCCAGACCGGCCGCAGAGCACACCGCACCCCACCATCTCCGGCACCCCAGACCGGCCGAAGGCCACCCCGCGCCCCGCCGCCTCCATCGCCTCCATCGCCCCGGACCGGCCGAAGGGCCCCCAGCGGCCCATCGTCGCCCTTGCCGGTGGGCCCGCCTTTACCTTCTCCTATGCCGAGCATGCCGAGTTGCTCGTCGCTGCCGGAGCCGAGGTCGTGGTTTTTGATCCGTTGCGGGACGAAGCCCTGCCCGAGGGGGTGAGTGGGCTGGTCGTCGGGGGTGGGTTTCCCGAGGTGTACGCCGGGGAGCTGGCCGCCAACGAACCGTTGAAGAAGGGGATCGTCGCCCTCGCGGAGCGCGGCTCACCCATCGCCGCCGAGTGTGCCGGGCTGCTGTATCTCTGCCGGGAGCTGGACGGGCAGGCGATGTGCGGGGTGCTGGACGCCTCCGCGCGGATGTCGGAGCGGCTCACTCTCGGGTATCGCGAGGCGGTCGCCGTCAGTGACAGTGTGCTGGCGGTGGCGGGGACCCGGATGCGGGGGCACGAGTTTCACCGGACCGTGGTCGAGCCGGGGGCCGGGGGTGCCGCGGCCTGGGGGGTGCGGACGCCCTCGCCGCGGGTCGAAGGGTTCGTACAGCGTGGTGTGCACGCGAGTTATCTGCACACGCACTGGGCGTCGGCGCCCGGTGTCGCCCGTCGGTTCGTGGAGAGGTGCCGGACGTCATGAGCAGCAGGCTGATCGGGGTGGGGGTCGGGCCCGGGGACCCGGAGCTGGTGACCGTGAAGGGGGTCAACGCGCTGCGCGGCGCCGATGTGGTCGTCGTACCGGTGATGGACAGCGGGGAGCGGGGGCGTGCCGAGGCGACCGTGTTGCACTACATCGGCGCGGAGCGGGTCGTCCGCGTGGTGTTCGCGTTGAACGAGCGGACCGACCGGGGGCGGCGGGAGGCCGCCTGGGACGCCGCCGGGCGGCGGGTCGCCGAGCTGCTGGACGCGCACCCGTGTGTCGCCTTCGCGACCATCGGGGACCCCAACGTGTATTCCACGTTCACGTATCTCGCGCAGACCATCGCCCGGCTCGCCCCGGGGACCGTCATCGAGACCGTGCCCGGGATCACCGCCATGCAGGATCTCGCCGCACGGTCGGGGGCCGTGCTGACCGAGGGGACGGAGCCGTTGACGCTGGTTCCGGTGACCGCGGGGGCCGGGGTGCTCAAGGACGCGCTGAACGGGCCGGGGACGGTCGTGGCCTACAAGTTCGGGCGGCAGGCAGCCGAGGTCGCCGAGGCGTTGCGGGACAGCGGGCGGATCGAGGGGGCCGTATGGGGTTCCGCGCTGGGGCTGGACGGCGAGTCCATCCGGCCCGCCGATGAGCTGGACGGTTCGCCGCTGCCGTATCTCTCCACGCTGATCGCGCCCGCGCGGCGGGACGGCGGGCGGGGCGGGAAGCTGTGACGGGACGCAGGGCGACCCGCGTCCGGGCAACCGGCCTCCGGGCAACCCGTCTCTCACTCCCCCGCGAGCCCCACCACCAGCCAGATGAACCCCGCCCCGGCGATCGTGCACAGCAGGGTCGGGCCCGCGGGGTGGTCGTGGTGGGCCTCGGGGAGGATCTCCGCCGCCGCCAGATACAGCAGGGCGCCGCCGAACAGGCCGAGATAGCCGCCGAGCACGGGGTGCGGGATGGTGAACAGGAGGGTGGAGGCCGCGCCGATCACCGGGGCCGCCGCGTCCGCGACCAGCAGGACGATGGCCTTGCGGCGGGCGTTGCCGTAGAGGGTGGCCAGGGTGAAGGTGTTGAAGCCGTCCGCGAAGTCATGCGCGATCACCGCGACCGCGACGGCCAGGCCCATGCCCTCGCCGACCTGGAACGCGGCACCGATGGCGACGCCGTCCATCGCGCTGTGGCCGACCATCGCGGCGGCGGCCGTGAGGCCGACCTCGGGGGTGCGGGCGTGCTCGTCACCGCCGTGCGCGGCGGCCAGCAGACGTCCCATCACATGGGCGAGCAGGAAACCGGCCACGAAGAGCAGCAGGGCGGCCGGGACGCCGAACACCTCGCGCCCCGCCGCCTCCATCGCCTCCGGCAGCAGGTCCAGGCCCACCACACCCAGCATCAGGCCACCGGCCAGGCCCAGCACCAGGTGACGGCGGTCCGTCACCCGCTGGGCCGTCCAGCCGCCGGCCAGCGTCATCAGGAACGCGCCGAGCGCGACGAACACCGCCATGTGCCCTTGCTATCCGACGCCGGGGCCCGGGGGCGGTTGCGACGCCCCGGACGGCCGTACTCACCCTCACATTGATGTCTCCACCACCGCACACCTGCACTTCCGTACGAGAGGAAACCGAACCCATGGCCGATGCCCCGAGCGGCAGAGTGACCTTCGTCGGTGCCGGGCCCGGCGCCGCCGATCTGCTGACGTTCCGTGCCGCGCGGGCCATCGCCGAGGCGGACATCGTGATCTGGGCGGCGAGTCTGGTCCAGGCGGAGGTGCTGGAACATGCCCGGGAGGGCGCGGAGATCCTCGACTCGGCCGTCCTGTCCCTGGAGGACGTCGTCACCGTGTACGAACGGGCCCTGCGGGACGGGCTGCGGGTGGCGCGGATCCACTCCGGCGACCCGGCGCTGTGGGGCGGTACGCAGGAGCAGCTGGACCGGTGCGCGGAGATCGGGATCGCGACGGAGGTCGTGCCGGGCGTCTCCGCCTTCTCCGCCGTCGCCGCGCTCGCGCAGCGCGAGCTGACGATCCCCGAGGTCGCGCAGTCCGTCATCCTGACCCGGCTCGGCGGCGGCAAGACGCCGATGCCGCCCGGCGAGGAGGTACGGGAGTTCGCCCGGCACGGCACCACCATGGCGCTGTTCCTGTCGGCCGCCCGCAGCGGGCAGCTGGTGCGGGAACTGCTGGAGGGCGGCTATCCACGGGACACACCGGTCGTGGTCGCGTACCAGGCGACCTGGCCGGAGGAACTGATCGTCCGCTGCACGATCGGCACGCTGGAGCAGACCGTCAAGGAGCACAAGCTCTGGAAGCACACCCTCTTCCTCGTCGGCCCGGCCCTCGACGCCCACGGCACCCGCTCGCACCTCTACCACCCCGGCCACTTCCACGGACACCGCAAGGCGGACCCGACGGCCCGGCGGGAGCTGCGGGAGCTGCGGGAGCGGGGAGAGCGGGGGGCGAGCACGTGATCACCGTCATCGGTACGGGGGTGGGGGTGGGGTTGGGTACGGGGGCGACCCTCGATGCCGGGGCCCTTGATGCCGGGGCCCTCCGCGCCGCGGACCTCGTCGTGGGGGGTCGGCGGCATCTGGACGCCGTAGCGCTGCCGGAGGGTGCCGAGCGGATCGTGCTCGGGCCGCTCGCGCCCGCCCTCGAACGGATCGCCGCGTACGTCGCGAAGGGCCGCGCGGTGACCGTGCTGGCCTCCGGCGACCCCGGGTTCTTCGGCGTCGTACGGGTGCTGGCGGAACGGTTCGGCGCGGAGCGGCTTCGGGTGCGGCCCGGGGTGTCCTCCGTCGCGGCGGCCTTCGCGCGGGCCGGGCTGGCCTGGGACGACGCCGTGGTGGTCAGCGCCCATGGGCGGGACCCGCGGACCGCCGTGAATGTGTGCCGGGCGCGGCCGAAGGTGGCCGTACTGACCGGGCCGGGGGCCGGGCCCGCCGAGCTGGGGGCCGCGCTGGCGCGCCGGCCGGGGGGCGAACGGGTGCTCGTCGTGGCATCCGCGCTGGGGGATCCGGGGCGTGAGCGGGTCGAGCGGGTGTCGCCGGGCGAGGCCGCGGCGCGGGACTGGGGAACGGTGGTGAATGTCGTCCTGTGTCTGGATCCGGCGCGCACCTGGGGCGAGGGGATGGACACGGGGACGGTCACCGGAGGGATGGGGACGGTCATCGGGGGGATGGGGACGGTCACCGGAGGGATGGGAACGGTCGCCGGGGGTGGTCCGGGGCCCGCCGGCTGGGCTCTGGACGAGGGGGCGTTCGACCACCGCGACTCGATGATCACCAAGTTCGAGGTACGGGCCCTCGCGCTCGCCCGGCTCGGGCCGCGCCTCGGGGATCTGGTGTGGGACATCGGCGCGGGGTCGGGTTCGGTGGCCGTGGAGTGCGCCCGGCTGGGGGCGGCCGTGGTCGCCGTGGAGAAGGACGCGGACTCGGTGGCGCGGGTGCGGGCCAACGCGCTCGCGCAGGGCGTGGACGTGGGTGTGGTGCACGGTGCCGCGCCGGACGCCCTGAGCGGGCTGGACGATCCCGACGCCGTGTTCGTCGGGGGTGGGGGGCGTGAGCTGCCCGCGATCGTCGCCGCGTGTGCCGGGCGGGCCCGGCGGGCGGTGGTGGTGGCGCTGGCCGCGCTGGACCGGGTGCCGCAGGTGCGGGCGGCGCTCACCGGGGCCGGGTTGGGGTGTGACGGGGTGCTGTTGCAGTCGTCGCGGCTGGCACCGCTGCCGGGGGACGTGACCCGGCTCGCGGCCACCAATCCGGTGTTTCTGCTGTGGGGCGTCCGGCCCTCGGCGGACAGAGAGTTCTACGGCGAAGGAGTTGTCCAGTGATCGGCCTGATTTCGGCCACGGCGGCGGGGGCGGTGGCCCGTGACCGGCTGGCGTCCGCGTGGCCGGGACGTACCCGCGTGTACGACGGGACGGTCGGGGACGCGGTACGGGCCGCGTTCCGGGAGTGCGAGGGGGTCGTCTGTTTTCTGGCGACTGGGGCCGTGGTGCGGCTGATCGCGCCGCTGCTCGGGGACAAGGGGTCCGATCCCGGGGTGGTGTGCGTCGACGAGGGCGGGCGGTTCGCCGTCGCCCTGGTCGGCGGGCACGGGGGCGGGGCCAACGCGCTGGCCGTCGAGGTGGGCGACCTGCTGGGCGCGCAGCCGGTGATCACCACGGCGACGGACGCGGTGGGGGTGCCGGGGCTGGACACGCTCGGCCTGCCGGTCGAGGGCGAGGTGGCCGCCGTCTCCCGGGCCGTGCTGGACGGCGAACCGGTCGCCCTGGAGGCGGAGGTCTCCTGGCCGCTGCCCGCGCTGCCGCCCAACGTGGGGGGCGCGGCCGGTGAGCCGGTACGGGGGGCGAGTGATCGTCGTTCCGTCCTGCGGGTGACCGACCGGCTCCTCGAAGCCGCCCCCGGCGAGGTGATCCTCCGTCCGCCGACCCTGGTCATCGGCGTGGGCGCCTCCCGCGACGCGCCCGTGGCCGAGGTCCTCGCCCTGATCGAAAGGGCCCTGCGCGACGCCGCCCTCTCGCCGCTCAGCGTCTCCCATCTCGCCACCGTCGACGCCAAGGCCGACGAGCCCGGCATCGTCCAGGCCGCCCGGCACCTCGGCGTCCCCCTGATCACCCACCCGGCGGAGCGACTGGCCGCCGTCGAGGTGCCCAACCCCTCCGACGCGCCCCTCGCGGCCGTCGGCACCCCGTCCGTCGCCGAGGCGGCGGCGTTGCTCGGGGGCGGCGAACTGCTCGTACCGAAGCGGAAGTCGGCGATGGTGACCTGCGCGGTGGTACGGCGGCCGGGGCGCGGGCGGCTCGCGGTGGTCGGGCTCGGGCCCGGCGCGCGCGATCTGCTCACCCCGCGTGCCACGGCGGAGTTGCGCCGGGCGTCCGTGGTCGTCGGGCTCGACCAGTACGTCGACCAGATCCGCGATGTGCTGCGGCCGGGCACCCGGATCCTGGAGTCCGGGCTCGGCGCCGAGGAGGAGCGGGCGCGGACCGCCGTGGACGAGGCCCGTCAGGGGCGGGCGGTCGCGCTGATCGGCAGCGGCGACGCCGGGGTGTACGCCATGGCGTCGCCCGCGCTCGCGGAGGCCGGCGCCGACATCGACGTCGTGGGGGTGCCCGGGGTGACCGCCGCGCTCGCGGCCGGGGCGCTGCTCGGGGCGCCGCTCGGGCACGACCATGTGTCGATCAGCCTCTCCGACCTGCACACGCCGTGGGAGGTGATCGAACGCCGGGTACGGGCGGCGGCCGAGGCCGATCTGGTGGTCACCTTCTACAACCCGCGCAGCCGGGGCCGGGGCTGGCAGTTGCCCAAGGCGCTCGGCATGCTCGCCGAGCACCGGGCGGCGGCGACGCCCGTCGGGGTCGTCCGCAACGCCTCCCGGGCCGACGAGTCCGTACGGCTGACGACACTGGCCGCGCTGGATCCGGCGACGGTCGACATGATGACCGTCGTGGTCGTGGGCAACACCGCCACCCGGGAGGTCGCCGGGCGGATGGTGACCCCACGGGGTTACCGCTGGCAGGAGGGGGGCGGGGGTCCGGGTGACGGCCGTCGGCAGGAGCGGGAGCGGGAGCGGGCCGAGGATCCGGGTGACGGCCGCCAGCAGGAGCAGGAACAGGCCGAGGAGGTGGGCCGGTGAGCCGGGTCGTCCATCCCATCGAGCAGGAGTCGTTCCGGCGGCTGCGCGCCCGCCTCGACACCTCGCGGCTGCCGCCGCTGACCCGGGCGGTGGTGGAGCGGGTGATCCACTCCTCCGCCGATCTGGCGTACGCGACCGATCTCGTGCTGGCCGAGGCCGACCTGGCACGCGCGCACGCCGCCCTGCACGCCGGGGCGCCCGTCGTCACCGACGTGGAGATGGTCGCGGCCGGGATCACCCGCCGGGACACGGTGTGCCGACTCAGGGACGCCGTGTCCGGGCCGGGACTGACCCGTTCCGCGCACGCCGTGCGGCTCGCCCACCAGCAGGTCGGGCCCGGCGCGATCTGGGTGATCGGCTGCGCGCCGACCGCCCTGGAGGAACTGCTCACGCTCGACGCCGCCCCCGCCCTCGTCATCGGGCTGCCGGTCGGCTTCGTCGGCGCGGCCGAGTCCAAGGCCGCACTGCGCGAGAGCGGGCTGCCCGCCGTGAGCAACGTGTCCGAGAAGGGCGGTTCGGCGGTGGCCGCCGCCGCGTTGAACGCGCTGCTGTATGTGCCGTACGACGCCGGGCGGGTTGACGTTGGCGTTTCCGGGCCACTTGGCGTGTCCGGGCCGCCAGTGCCGCCTGGATCGCCTACATCGCCCGGATCAGCCGTACCGCCTGGATCGTACGTATCACCTGCACCATCTGCACCATCTACGCCACCCGTACTACCCGTACCACCCCGTCTCATCGAGGAGAAACCGTGACCACCCCGCCGCCCGCCCTGCTCATCGCCGGACATGGCACCCGCGACGATGCCGGAGCCGAGGCGTTCCGTGCCTTCGTCCGGGAGTTGGGCCGCCGCCATCCGGAACTGCCCGTCGCGGGCGGGTTCATCGAGCTGTCGCCGCCGCCGCTGGGCGAGGCCGTGACCGAGCTGGTGGAGCGCGGGGTCCGGCGATTCGCCGCCGTACCGCTGATGCTGGTGTCCGCCGGGCACGCCAAGGGCGACATACCGGCGGCGCTGGCCCGCGAGAAGGAGCGGCACCCCGGGATCTCGTACACGTACGGCCGTCCGCTGGGCCCGCATCCGTCGCTGCTGGCCGTGCTGGAGCGGCGGCTGGACGACGCGCTGGGGGCCGGCGTCCGTTCCCCCGAGGACCGGGCCGAGGTGACGGTCCTGCTGGTCGGGCGGGGTTCGACGGACCCGGACGCCAACGCGGAGGTGCACAAGGCGGCCCGGCTGCTGTGGGAGGGGCGTGGCTACGCGGGGGTCGAGACGGCGTTCGTGTCGCTGGCGGCGCCCGATGTGCCGAGCGGGCTCGACCGGTGTGTGCGGCTGGGCGCGCGGCGGATCGTCGTCCTGCCGTACTTCCTGTTCACCGGGATCCTGCCGGTGCGGGTACGGCAGCAGACCGACGGGTGGGCCGCCGCGCACCCGGAGATCGAGGTGCGGTCGGCGGACGTGATCGGGCCGGAGCCGGAGTTGCTGGATCTGGTGATGGAGCGGTACGCGGAGGCGGTCAAGGGCGATCTGCGGATGAACTGCGACACCTGCGTGTACCGGATCGCGATGCCGGGGTTCGAGGACAAGGTGGGGATGCCGCAGCAGCCGCATTTCCATCCGGATGACGACGGGGATCACCATCACGGTCATCACCACGGGCATGGCCATGGGCATGGGAACGGGCCTGGGAATGGGCATGGGCATGGGCATGCGCAGTCACCTTCGCATGCCCACTGAACCGGCCACCGGTCCGCATGATCTGGGGCATCACGGTGACGCGGAGGTCCGCGACGACGGCTCGGCGCTGGTCGATCTCGCCGTGAACGTCCGCGCGGACACTCCCCCGGTGTGGCTGCGCGAGGTGATCGCCCGTTCGCTGGACTCGCTCGCGGCCTATCCGGACGGGCGGCGGGCGCGGGCGGCGGTGGCGGCGCGGCACGGGCTGGATGTGGAGCGGGTGCTGCTGACGGCGGGGGCGGCGGAGGCGTTCGTACTGCTGGCTCGGGCGTTGAAGGTGAGCCGGCCGGTGGTGGTGCATCCGCAGTTCACGGAGCCGGAGGCGGCGCTGAGGGACGCCGGGCACACCGTGGAGCGGGTGTTGTTGCGGGAGGCGGACGGTTTCCGGCTGGATCCGGCGGCCGTGCCCGAGGACGCCGATCTGGTCGTGATCGGCAATCCCACGAATCCGACGTCGGTGCTGCATCCGGCGGCCACGATCGCGCGGCTCGCCCGGCCGGGGCGGACGCTGGTGGTGGACGAGGCGTTCATGGACGCGGTGCCCGGTGAGCGGGAGGCGCTGGCCGGGCGGACCGATGTGCCCGGGCTGGTGGTGCTGCGCAGTCTGACCAAGACGTGGGGGCTGGCCGGGCTGCGGATCGGCTATGTGCTGGCCGATCCCGAGACCGTCGCCGCGCTCGAACGCGCCCAGCCGCTGTGGCCGGTGTCCACGCCCGCGCTGGCCGCCGCCGAGGCGTGCGTGGCGCCCCGCGCGCTGGCGGAGGCGGGACACGCGGCCCACCGGATCGCCGCCGACCGGGCCCATCTGCTGGCGGGCCTGTCGGCGGTGCCGGGGCTGCGGGTCGTGGGCCCGGCCGAGGGTTCGTTCGTACTGGTGCGGCTGCCCGGCGCGGCCGAGGTCCGTCGGCGGCTGCGTGACCTCGGGTTCGCGGTGCGGCGCGGGGACACGTTCCCGGGGCTGGGTGAACAGTGGCTGCGGCTGGCGGTGCGGGATCGGGTGACGACGGATGCGTTCGTGGGGGCGTTGGCGGGGGTGGTCTCGGGGGTGGGCGCGGGGGTGGGCGCGGGGGTGGTCGCGGCCGGGCGTGGTGGGGGTGGCGGGGATGGCGGGCGTGGTGAGGGTGGCGGGGATGGCGGGCGGAGGGTGCGCTGAGCGGAGGGGGCTCTGAGGAGCCGAGCCGTGCTGGCCTCCTTTCGCCCTGGTCCCCTTTGGGTTGACCCTTTTTCGCTCTGGCCCTTCTTGGGCTGGCCCCTTTTCGGGGTGGCCCCTCTTCGGGCTGGCTGGCCCCCTTTTTTGGGCTGAACCGGCTGCCAGGGCGCCGCCCTTGAATCCCTGGCAGCCGGGGTCCGTCCCCCGTGGGCGGCCGTCGGTCAGCTGTGCTTCCGGCGGGCCATCACCACAGCTCCCCCGCCGACCGCCAGCAGGGCGAGCGCGCCGCCCGCGATGTACGGGGTCATGGAGTTGCCGCCGGTCTCGGCGAGGTTGACCTCGGTGGCCGTGCCGCCCTGCGGCTTCACCTCGGCGGCGGGCTCCTGCTCGGCGGCCGGTTCGGCGACGGGCTTCTCGGACTCCTCGGACTCCGGGGGCGCCGACGGCTCGGCGACGGCCGGGGCGGCCGGGGACTCGCAGGTCGCCTGGGCGAGCGTGACGACGCCGTTGACCTCGGCCACGTTCAGCTTCAGCGGGTTGATGGAGACGCTGAGTTCGAGGGCGGTCGCGGCGGCCGTCTTCGACGTGGTCTCGCGCTTGGACAGGTCGAGCCGTACGTCACCGACGCCGGGCACGTTGACCTCGGTGGTGCCGCCCGCGCTGAGGGTGATCTTCTTGCCGAGGACGGTGACGTAACCGAGCACATTGGACTCGGCGACCGGCTTCTTCCCGGCCACGCAGGTCGCCTTGGAGGTGACCTGCTCGACCTCGATCAGGGAGAGCAGCGGCAGTCCGGGGACGTGCAGTTTGGCGTGGGCGAGGCGGGTGCTGCCCTCGGCCGTGCCGTTCTCCACGGTCGCCTTGGCCTCGGCGACCTCGGCGCTCAGGACGCTGAAGGGCTTTCCGCCGTCGACGCCGTCGAGTTGCGCGGTGAGCGCGGTCTTCTCGGCGCTCTGCGGTGCCTGTACCTCGTTGAGGCTGAGCGAGAGCGGGACGTTCACGGTCTTGTTGAGCAGGCTCACATCGAGCCCGGTGCGCAGGACGACCGCGCTCGCCCGGCCCTCCTCGGTGGCGTGCGCGGAGCCCGCGCCGGCCAGGACCGCGGGACCGGCGGCCAGGACGGTGGCGGAGGCGACGACGGCGAGGCGACGGGCGCGTGTGGTGCGGTGCCCGGACGCGAACCGGTGTGCGGGCATGCTGAAGTTGGTGGTGCCGTTCAAGGTGTGGGACCCCCAGAAGAGACAAGCTTGGGACCCCGTAAGAATTACGCACTGAGAGTGAACGGTCAGCAATCCTGCGTCACTTCACCCAAACGGGGGGTTTCCGCCAACAGTTTCGATTTTTTCGCCCCCTGTGTTCCACGACTTCACCGGAGCATCAGATTTCATTCGAGCGGATGGGGCGATACCGGGTGCATGCGCGGAGTGCACAACGACGTGCGGACGTGCGCGTCACGCTCCGTCAATCCCGGAATCGGCGTCAGCCGACGACCCGCCCGTTGAGCACCACGCGGCGCGGGGCGGTCAGTACGCGTACGTCGGCGCGCGGGTCCTGGTCGAAGACCACCAGGTCGGCCGGGGCACCCTCGTCCAGGCCGGGGCGGCCGAGCCAGGCGCGGGCGGCCCAGGTGGTCGCCGAGATCGCGTCCACGGCGGGGATCCCGGCGGTGACCAGTTCGGCGACCTCCGCCGCCGCCAGCCCGTGCGGCAGGGTGCCGCCCGCGTCGGTGCCCACGAAGACGGGGATCCCGGCGTCGTAGGCGTTGCGGACGGTGTCGTAGCGGCGCTCGTGGAGCCGGCGCATATGGGCCGACCAGCGCGGGAACTTCCGCTCGCCGCCCTCGGCCAGCTTCGGGAAGGTCGCGGTGTTGATCAGGGTCGGGACGATCGCGACCCGGTGCGCGGCGAACAGCGGGATCAGGTCGTCGGTCAGGCCGGTCGCGTGCTCGACGCAGTCGATGCCGGACTCCACCAGGTCGAGGAGCGAGTCCTCGGCGAAGCAGTGGGCGGTGACCCGGGCGCCGAGCCGGTGGGCCTCGGTGATCGCCGCCGCCACCGCGTCCCGGGGCCAGCACGCCGACAGATCACCGGCCTCGCGATCGATCCAGTCGCCGACCAGTTTCACCCAGCCGTCACCGCGCCGGGCCTCCCGGGCGACGTATGCGAGGAGATCCTCCGGTTCGATCTCCCACGCGTAGTTACGGATGTAGCGCCGGGTGCGGGCGATGTGCCGGCCCGCCCGGATGATCTTCGGCAGGTCCTCGCGGTCGTCGATCCACCGGGTGTCCGAGGGCGACCCGGCGTCGCGCAGCAGCAGCGCGCCCGCCTCCCGGTCGGTGAGCGCCTGCTTCTCGGAGACGTCGTCGGAGACCGGGCCGTGCTCGTCGAGGCCGACATGGCAGTGGGCGTCGACCATGCCGGGCAGCACCCAGCCCTCGACGGTGCGCAGGTCCCGGGCGGTGGCCGGGCGGTCGTAGGAGATACGGCCGTCCACGACCCACAGTTCGTCGCGGACGTCGTCCGGGCCGGCCAGCACCCGCCCCTTCACATGCAGCACATCGCTCATGTCTGCACCCTAGTTAATGGTCGCGGGGGTGGTCAGGGGGCCCTGGGGCGGCGGGCGGCGGGCCGCTGGGAGGGGGGTGGCGGGCGCCGGCTGGGAGGGGGTGGCGAGCCACTGGGAGGGGGGTGAGCCACTGGAAGGGTGGAGGCGGGCCGCCGGGAGGCAGGTGGCGAGCCAGTGGGAGGCAGGTGGCGGGCCAGTGGGGGCTGCCGGCGACCGGCGGGGGGCAGCTCAAGGGCCAGGGCCCTCGGGGGCAGCTCAAGGACCGCTCGGGCAGCTGAGTGGCGGCTTGGGGACCGCTTGGGGACCGCTTGAGGACCGCTTGAGGGCCGCTCGGGGCAACTGAGTGGCGGCTTGCGGGCCGCTCGGGGCAGCCAAGTGGCCGCTCGGGAGCCGCTCGGGGCCTGCCGGGACCGCTCCTGACCTGCGGCCCGAGCCGGAGGTCGGCGGGTGGGACCGGAATCCGCCCGGTTACTCTCGACGACATCGAACGACCACCACCCCGCCCGTGACCGAAAGAGCACCACCGTGACGCACCCCTTCCTCGACCTCGCCCCGCTGAGCGCCGAGCGTTTCGCCGCCATCGAGGACCGGGTGGCCCGGCTGCTCGACACCCGCCAGGACGTGGTGATCACCCAGGGCGAGGCGCTGCTGCCGCTGGAGGGCGCGATCCGCGCCACGGCGACGCCGGAAACGATCGCGCTGAACGTGATCACCGGGCCCTACGGCCAGACCTTCGGCGACTGGCTGCGCGACTGCGGCGCGACCGTGCACGACCTGGCGGTCCCCTTCCACACGGCGGTCACAGCAGACCAGATCCGCGAGGCGCTGAACGACCACCCGGAGATCGATTTCGTCTCCCTCGTCCACGCCGAGGCGGCGACGGGCAACACGAACCCGGTGGCCGAGATCGGCGAGGTCGTACGGGCCCATGGCGCCCTCTTCTACCTCGACGCCGTGGCCTCGGTGGGCGCCGAACCGGTGCTGCCGGACGCGTGGGGCGTCGACCTGTGCGTGATCGGCGCGCAGAAGGCGATGGGCGGTCCCGCCGGCGTGTCGGCCGTGTCGGTGAGCGAACGAGCATGGACGCGCATGACGAGCAATCCGCACGCCCCACGCCGCTCCTACCTCTCCCTCCTGGACTGGAAGGAGCGCTGGATCGACACCGGCCGCAAGGCCCTGCTCCACGCCCCCGCCCAGTTGGAGATGCTCGGCCTGGATGCCTGCGTGGCGCGTATCGAGGCGGAGGGCCTGGACACGCTCATGTCCCGCCACCGCGCGGCAGCCGCGAGCACCCGCGCGGGCGCCCTCGCGCTCGGCGGCGGCCTGGAACCGTACGTCCACGATCCGCGGGAGGCCGCCCCGGTCGCCACGACCCTCCGCACCCCGGCGGGCGTGAACGCCTCCGACCTGGTCACCCGCGCCCTGGCCGCGGACCCGGCCCTGCCCCTCGCCGCGGGCGGCGGCCCCCTGGCCAAGGAGATGATCCGCGTCAACCACTACGGCACGGATGCGACACCGGGCACCGTACGGGCCTGCCTCACCGGCCTCGGCGTGGCCATGGCGGAGCAGGGACTGGCTGTGGATGTGCTGGGGGCGCTGGGGGCGGCGGAGAGGGCCTGGGCGCTGTCTGACAAATGATCATCCGGCTGGTTCGCGGAGCCAGAGGATCAGCGAGGCCAGCATGAGTCCGGCACGGTAGCGATCGGCGAGCTTGTCGAACCTGGTGGCGATGGCCCGGAACTGCTTGAGGCGGGCGAAGCATCGTTCGACCACATTGCGATCGCGGTAGATGTCCTTGTCGAAGGCGGGTGGTCTGCCGCCGAGGGCTCCCCGTCGGCAGCGGTTGGCCGCTTGGTCGCGGCGTTCGGGGATCGTGGCGGCGATGCCCCGGCGCCGCAGCAGGTTGCGGATCGCCCTGCTGGAATACGCTTTGTCGCCCAGCACACGCTGCGGTCTCGGGGGGGGGGCGGCCGGTGACGGCGCGCGGGATGCGGATGCTGTCGAGGACCTGGCCGAAGGCGGTGGCGTCGTTGACGTTGCCGGGCGTGAGCACGATGGAGAGCGGGGGCCCCGGCCGTCGACGGCGAGGTGGACCTTCATGGTCAGCCCGCCCCGGGACCGGCCGAGGGCCCTGACGCGCCTGCGACCGGCCCGGGTCTTCCAGTTCGTCCCCGTCTGCGGCCCCTTTTTGCGGGCGCCGGCCGCATGCTGATGGGCCCGGTTGATCGTCGAGTCGGCGGAGACGGTCCACTCCACCCGGCCCACCGCGTCGTCGCGGACCTGAACGTGCTCCAGCAGCTTCGCCCAGGTTCCGTCCGCCTCCCACCGGGCGAACCGCTCGTAGACGGTCTGCCACGGCCCGTACCTCTGCGGGAAATCACGCCACGGAGCCCCGGTCCGCAGCCGCCACAGCACCCCGTTGACCACCTGCCGGTGATCACGCCACGGACGGCCACGCCCATCCACCCGCGGCAACAGGGGCTCTACTCGCCCCCACGCCGCATCCGTCAATTCACCTCGACCTGCCACAAAATCAATGATCTGGGTGCTCACGCTCGGACTCCCGCGCGGGATCCGTCACAAAACGGCTCAGCCGGTAGGCAGTCGGCAGCGCCAGGCGCCCGCACAGCGTGTCGATCCGGATCATCGAGCCGTCGACTCCTGCCTCCCGAAGACGGCGCAACCGCGTACGCATCTCCGCTTGGTCCAGAGTCTCAACGACCACTTCCCACTGTCCCGCGTCCGACGTGGTGCGAGCAGCAAGCCACTGCCGCGCGTCCTCTTGCCGCCGCCTTCTTTTCCCCTGTCCTGGCACCTGCCCAGCATCACTGGCCAGCGTCAGGGCGGCAAGGCGATTGGACCGAGCACGCACACACATCTCCGCTCGGTGATCATTTGTCAGACAGTCCCTAGGTAACTGCCCACGGCATTCCGGGGATTCCGGGAACTCCAGGGATTCCACCGAGGCCCACCGACCGGCATTCGGGCGGTCGACTCCCTGAGAATCCGACTGGAATTCTGAGAATCAAATGAGGGCAGCTGCCCGTATTCTTCTGCCCGCGATCTCCGTCCCTAAACGCTAAGATTTCGCGAACATCGCGCAGGCAATCCAGGCCCCCTCAATGAGGGTTACATGATTGTGACGCGTTCCACAGGCCACCCTTTTTGCCCTGATTCATCACGGACAAACATGGGAAATTCACCACCCCTTCGCATACGCCTGCACGCCCGCGTGATAACACAACCACCGCGTCGACCCAACCCTCGCCGCCCATGAAATTTCAAATTTACCTCGGTAAATTCAATTCGCATGACTGCCGCACAAGCAGACCTACAGATCAGCCGTCCGTCGGTGGGGGACGGGGCCACTCTGTGGCGACTCGCCAAGGAATCCGGAAATCTCGACCTGAACTCGTCGTACGCCTATCTCCTGTGGTGCCGTGACTTCGCCGGCACATCCGCGGTGGCCCGCGCACAGGACGGGACGCCCGTCGGGTTCGTGACCGGATATCTGCGGCCGGACCGGCCGGGCACCCTGCTGGTGTGGCAGGTGGCGGTGGATGCCGCACACCGGGGGCGCGGGCTGGCCGCGCGACTGCTGGACGCGCTGACGTCGCGGATCGCCGCCGAGCACCCGCTCACGACCGTCGAGACCACCATCACGCCGGGCAACACCGCCTCCGAGCGGCTGTTCGCCTCCTACGCCGACCGGCACGACGCCCCCGTGGCGCGCGAGGTGCTGTTCGGCACGGGGCTGTTCCCGGACGGCCCGCACGATCCCGAGGTCCTGTACCGCATCGGCCCGCTGACCATCCGGCCGCCGCACGGCACCTCTCAAGCCCCTTCGCACTGAGGAGCGATTCACCGTGACCATCACCCAGCCCGACCTGAGCATCTTCGAGACCCTGGAGTCCGAGGTGCGCAGCTACTGCCGCGGGTGGCCCACCGTGTTCGACCGTGCCCAGGGCAGCCTGATGTACGACGAGGACGGCCACCGGTACCTGGATTTCTTCGCCGGTGCGGGATCACTCAACTACGGACACAACAACCCGGTGATCAAACGCGCACTGATCGACTATCTGATGCGCGACGGGGTGACCCACGGCCTCGACATGTCGACCACCGCGAAACGTTCGTTCCTGCGCGCCTTCCAGGATCTGGTGCTGCGGCCCCGCGATCTGCCGTACAAGGTGATGTTCCCCGGACCCACCGGCACCAACGCCGTGGAGTCCGCGCTGAAGCTGGCGCGGAAGGTGAAGGGGCGCGAATCGATCGTGTCGTTCACGAACGCTTTCCACGGGATGTCGCTGGGATCGCTCGCCGTGACCGGCAACGCGTTCAAGCGGGCCGGGGCCGGTATCCCGCTGGTGCACGGCACGCCCATGCCGTTCGATCACTATCTCGACGGCCGGGTGCCGGACTTCCTGTGGTTCGAGCGGCTGCTGGAGGACCAGGGCTCCGGGCTCAATCAGCCGGCCGCCGTGATCGTCGAGACCGTGCAGGGCGAGGGCGGCATCAATGTGGCCCGGCCCGAGTGGCTGCGCTCCCTCGCCGAACTGTGCGAACGGCGCGACATGCTGCTGATCGTCGACGACATCCAGATGGGCTGCGGCCGTACCGGCGCGTTCTTCTCGTTCGAGGAGGCCGGGATCACGCCCGACATCGTCACCGTGTCCAAGTCGATCAGCGGCTACGGACTGCCCATGTCGCTCTGCCTGTTCAGGCCCGAGCTGGACATCTGGGAGCCGGGCGAGCACAACGGCACCTTCCGCGGCAACAACCCCGCGTTCGTCACCGCCACGGCCGCGCTGGAGACGTACTGGGCGGACGGTTCCATCATGGAGAAGCAGACCCGTGAGCGCGGCGAACAGATCGAACGTGAGCTGATCTCCATCACCGAGGAGAACCTCGCCGACATCAAGGAGTACCGCGGGCGCGGGCTGGTGTGGGGCATCGAGTTCCGTGACAAGGAGCGCGCCGGGAAGATCGCCCGGCGAGCGTTCGAACTCGGGCTGCTGATCGAGACGTCCGGCCCCGAGGGCGAGGTCGTCAAACTGCTGCCCGCGCTCACCATCGCCCCCGACGAACTGGACGAGGGCCTGAAAACGCTCGCCCGCGCGGTGCGCGAAACCGGCTGATCCTCCACGCCGCCCCCACGCTCCTCCCCCTCCACCCATCCCCCTACACAAGGAGGCGTCGTCTTACCGTGATCGTTCGATCGTTCAAGGAGATCGAAGGCACCGACCGGCATGTGAAGGCCGCGTCCGGCACCTGGGAGAGCAAACGCATCGTGCTCGCCAAGGAGCGCGTCGGCTTCTCGCTGCACGAGACGGTCCTCTACGCCGGCACCGAGACATCGATGTGGTACGCGAACCACATCGAGGCCGTCGTCTGCGTCGAGGGCGAGGCCGAACTGACCGACCACGAGTCCGGGCTGACCCACACGATCACGCCCGGGACCATGTACCTCCTCAACGGCCACGAGCGGCACACGCTCAAGGTCAAGGAGGACTTCCGCTGCATCTGTGTGTTCAACCCGCCGGTCACCGGCCGGGAGGACCACGACGAGAACGGCGTCTATCCGCTGCTCACCGAACCCGAGCCCGACTCCGGCTCCGGCTCCGACTCCGACTCCCGCTCCGAGGAGGTGTGACCGCCATGACCACGATCACCGACCTGTATCCCAGCCGCGGCGCCACCGAGGTGACCGTCCCGCGCCAGGACCCGGTCGTCTGGGGCTCGCCCGACACTTCGGGCCCGATCCCGGCGACCGAGCTGCGCGGCTACGAACAGAACGGTTTCCTGGCGATCGATCAGCTGATCACCGACGACGAGGTGGCCGTCTACCGCCAGGAGATGGACCGGCTGATCGCCGATCCCGCGATCCGGGCCGATGAGCGTTCGATCATCGAGCAGCGATCGCAGGAGATCCGCTCGGTCTTCGAGGTGCACCGGATCAGCGAGGTGTTCGCCCGG
Source organism: Streptomyces sp. NPDC056734 (assembly GCF_042790455.1). Taxonomy (NCBI): domain Bacteria; kingdom Bacillati; phylum Actinomycetota; class Actinomycetes; order Kitasatosporales; family Streptomycetaceae; genus Streptomyces; species Streptomyces sp. NPDC056734. The sequence continues at coordinate 46,416 of NZ_JBHTZD010000022.1, read as the reverse complement.
CTGGTCCGGGACGAACGGGTCGTCGGCCGGGCCCGGCAGATCCTCGGCTCGGACGTGTACGTCCACCAGTCCCGGATCAACGTCAAGCCCGGCTTCGGCGCCACCGGCTTCTACTGGCACTCCGACTTCGAGACCTGGCACGCCGAGGACGGCCTGGCGAACATGCGGGCCGTGTCCGTGTCGATCGCGCTGACCGAGAACCACGACACCAACGGCGGCCTCATGATCATGCCGGGCTCGCACCGCACCTTCCTCGGCTGCGCGGGCGCCACGCCCGAGGACAACTACAAGAAGTCGCTCCAGATGCAGGACGCCGGCACCCCCTCCGACGAGGCGCTGACCAAGATGGCCTCCGAGTACGGCATCAAGCTCTTCACCGGCAGGGCCGGCTCGGCGACCTGGTTCGACTGCAACTGCATGCACGGCTCCGGAGACAACATCACGCCGTTCCCGCGCAGCAATGTGTTCATCGTGTTCAACAGCGTGGAGAACGCGGCGCTGGAGCCGTTCGCCGCGCCGGTACGCCGGCCGGAGTTCATCGGGGCCCGGGACTTCACCCCGGTGCGCTGAACCCGCTGCGCGCAGCGGGGGCCGCTGCATTCCGTACGGCGTCGACGTCCCCCGTCGGCGCCGTCGGTCCCTCGGTGCGTCTCCTGCGCCCGCGCGGGGGCGCAGGAGTGGTTCAAGCGGCCAGGGCGGACAGCAGTCGGTCGACGTCGGCGGGGGTGTTGTAGAGGTGGAAGGCGGCGCGCAGGTTGCCCGCACGGTCGGAGACCTCGATGCCGGCGGCGCTGAGCCGGGGCTGGTGGCCGCCGAGACCGGGGACGGAGACGATCGCCGAGCCGGGCGCCGCGATGGGGGTGTGGCCGAGCGCGTGCAGGCCGGTGCGGAAGCGGTCGGCGAGGGCGATGTCGTGGGCGTGGACGGCGGCGACGCCGAGTTCCTCGATCAGGTCGAGGGAGGCGCGCAGGCCGGCGTGGGTGAACAGGGCGGGGCTGATGTCGAAGCGGCGCGCGGAGTGGGCGAGTTCCTCGACGGGGCCGTAACAGCTGTCCCAGGGGGCCTCTCCGGCGACCCAGCCCGCGAGGAGCGGGGTCAGTGCGCCGAGGTCCTCGGGGACCACGAAGAAGGCGGCCCCGTGCGGGCCGAGCAGCCATTTGAAGCCGACCGCGGCGAGGAAGTCGTAGGAGTCCGGATCGATCGGCAGCCAGCCGATCGACTGGGAGGCGTCGACGTAGACCCGCGCTCCCCGCACGCGTGCCGCCTCGCGGACGGCGGGCAGGTCGGCGAGCCGTCCGTCGGCGGACTGCACGACACTGACCGCGACCAGCTCGGTCTCCGCGCGGACGGACTCGGCGAGCCGCTCCAGCGGCACCGCCCGCACCTTGAGATCGCCGCGCATGTGGAAGGGGTTCACCAGGGAGGCGAAGTCGGCCTCCGCGGTGAGCACCTCGGCCCCGGCGGGCAGCGCCGCGGCGATCAGCGCGCCGAACTCGGCGACCGAGGTCCCGGCGGCGACCTGTCCGACGGGCACCCCGGCCAGCCGGGCGACACTCGCGCGCACGGCCTCCACCTCGTCGTACAGCGGGCCCAGCGGGATGCCCTCGGCTCGCATCCGCACCGCCCGGTCGAGGGCGGCGGTGGTACGGGCCGGGAGCAGGCCGTTGCTGGCTGTGTTGAGGAAGGTGTTCTTCGGGCTGAACTCGGCGCGGACGAGGCTCTCGAAGGTGTCCATGGCTCCACTGTGCGGCCGGTGGATGTGGACGTCCATTGCGTAATTCTGCGCGGTACGTCCAAGGAGCGCTTATGGATGGCGCCCGGCCTGGCGCTTTGTGTCCCGGGTCAGGGCTGGGGCACCGGGCAGCCGTCCGGGCCGCAGACGTCCCCGCCGTCGTCGATCAGCCGCAGCGGCGAGCGCTCGCCCCACGCCTGCGTCAGGGCCTGGCCGAACACTTCGGCGGGCTGGGCGCCCGACACGCCGTACTTGCGGTCGAGGACGAAGAACGGCACACCGTTCGCGCCGAGCTGCGCGGCCTCGCGCTCGTCGGCCCGCACCTCGTCGGCGTAGGCAGTGGGGTCGGCGAGCACCGTGCGCACCTCGGCGGCGTCGAGTCCGGCGCCCGTGGCGATCTCGACCAGCCGCTCGGTGTCCTGGAAGAGGGACCGCTCGTCGGCGAAGTTGGCCTCGTACAGCAGCTGGATCAGCTCGCCCTGGCGCCCGTGGTCCTTCGCGAGGTGGAGCAGCCGGTGCATGTCGAAGGTGCTGCCGTGGTCGCGGCCCCGGGTGCGGTAGGCGAGACCCTCGGCGGCGGCCTGCGCGCCGAGGTTGTCCTCACCGGCCTGCGCCTGTGCCTCACTCATGCCGTACTTCTTGGTGAGCATGGTGATCACGGGCTGGATGTCGTCCTTGGCCCGGCCGGGGTCCAGCTCGAACGACCGATGCACCACTTCCACCTGATCGCGGTGCGGGAAGGCCGCGAGCGCCTTCTCGAAGCGGGCCTTTCCTACGTAGCACCAGGGGCAGGCGATGTCGCTCCAGATCTCGACGCGCATGTTCTCTCGGTTCTCCAGGTCGGACGGCTGGGGGCGGAGACACTCTCCGCCGCGATACATGAACGTTCAAACGAACAGTCCTATTCCGATCGATCGCTCACGATCCGGCCGGCTGTCCCGGGCGTTTCGATCAGCTCCCGTCGCGCAGATCGCTCGGCCAGCTGGGACGGAACTCCAGGTGGTCGTAGGTCACGACACACCCCTCCCCCAGCGGCGACTGGGTCATGAAGCCGACCAGCGCGGCCCCGGTCCGCTCGGTGTCACCCAGCGTGAACAGCCGGACGAACGTCCAGCGCCCGCCGTCCCGGGAGGCGTGGAACGCGAAGGAACGGCCGGTCCGGCTGACCCTGAGCCAGACGGAGCTGCCCTCCACGGTGAAGGAGTTCGCGTCGTCGGAGTGACCGCGCGTGACGACCGTGCAGACGGTGGGCACGTCCGGGGAGTACTCCAGGCACAGCTTCGCCCAGGATCGTTCACCGACGTGCACATAGAGCACGCCGGCGTCGAAGGTGGCGGCGAAACCGACCGTGATCCGAGCGATCAGCTGAAAGTCGCCGGTCGGCGCTCCGAGCAGCCGTGGCGCGTCGGCGGCCGGGTCCAGGGACTCGCCGGCCGGCGGCACGAACCGGTCCTGCCGGGCTCCCGCCCATCCGGTGAGGACCCCGTCCTCGTACGACCAGTTGCCGTCGGGGCCGTAGTTGCGCAGGGCGAAGGGCAGCTCGGGGAGTTCCAGTTCCATGGCGGGATTGTTCCAGGCAGGTCCGGGCCGGGCGGGCCGCTTCCGCTCCTCGTCTCCTCGGTCTCCGGTGGCCGTCCGCCGGTCTTCTTCCTTCGGTCGGCCGGCCCGGGGCTCAGCGTTCCAGCACGCCGTTGAACCGCCTCGGCAGGCCGAGCGGATTATCGTCCCGCAGCTCGGACGGGAGCAGCGCCTCGGGTGCGTTCTGGTAGGTCACCGGCCGCAGCCACCGTTCGATCGCGGTGCCGCCGACGGACGTCGACGTGGAGGTGGTCGCCGGGTACGGCCCTCCGTGGTGCTGCGCGGGCGCCACCGCGACCCCCGTCGGCCAGCCGTTCACGAGCACCCGGCCGGCGAGCGGGGTCAGCTCGGCGAGGATCGACGCGCCGACACCTTCCCCGGCGGCCTCCCGCTCGGAGAGCTGCACGGTCGCGCTCAGATTCCCCGGCAGCCGTGACAGCACGGCCCGCACCTCGGTGTCGTCCGTGTAGCGCGCCACGACGGTGACCGGTCCGAAGCACTCCTCCAGGAGGAGATCGTGCTCCCCGGCCACGGCCAGCCGGGCCGCCGGGACCGTGAGGAATCCCGCCCCGACGGTGTGCTCGCCGCCCGCGCCCGGGGTCACCGGCGACTCGACGTCGGGCAGCTGAGCCCGCTCGGCGACCCCGGTGACGAAGTTGTCGCGCATCCGGTGGTCCAGGAGCACCCCGGCCTCCACATCGCTCACCGCGTCCGTGAGCGACTTGATCAAACGATCACCGGCCGCGCCCTCGGGTGCGAGCACCAGCCCCGGTTTCACACAGAACTGCCCGACGCCCAGCGTCATCGACCCGGCGAGCCCTGCCCCGATCTCCTCGGCCCGCTCGGCCGCGGCGGCCTCGGTGATCACGACCGGGTTGAGCGATCCCAGCTCCCCGTGGAACGGGATCGGCACCGGACGCGCGGCAGCGGCGTCGAAAAGAGCCCGCCCGCCCCGTACGGAACCGGTGAAACCGGCCGCGGCGATCAGCGGATGCCTGATCAGTTCGACACCGGCGGCGAAACCGTGCACGAGACCGATCACGCCCTGTTCGATGCCGTGCTCGGCGGCGGCCGTGCGCAGCACCTTGGCGATCAGTTCGGACAGGGCCGGATGATCGGGGTGGGCCTTGACGACGACCGGGCAGCCGGCCGCGAGGGCGCTCGCGGTGTCGCCGCCGGGGACGGAGAAGGCGAAGGGGAAGTTGGAGGCGGAGTACACGGCGACCACGCCGAGGGGGACCTTGTGGCGGCGCAGATCGGGGATCGGCGGGACGGCGGTGGCGTCGGGGTGGTTGATCACGACGTCCAGGAAGGCACCCTCGTCGACGATGCCGGCGAAGGCGCGCAACTGGTAGCAGGTACGGGCGAGTTCACCGGTCAGCCGGACCGGGCCGAGCGCGGTCTCGGCGTCGGCGGCCTCGACCAGCGCCTCCCGGGCGGCCTCCAGGCGGTCGGCGGCGGTGCGCAGGAAGGCGGCGCGGACGCTCCGGTCGGCGAGCGCGCCGCGTGCCCCGAGCGCGGCCCGGACGGCGGTGTCCACCTCCGTCGCCGTCGCCTCGACAGCGACCTGTTCCCGGCGCTTCCCGTTACGGGGGTCGACACTCCAGACTGGTGCTGCTGCCACCGCGGATTCCTCCAGATGTGTTGCCGCATTGCAAAAATGCCGCACTATGTACGGCATCTCTGTGAGTTCGTTCGATATACTGAACGCTGTCTCTGGTGATGAACTTCCGCTCGGAGACTATTTCCCGTCGAACGAAGGGGTCAAGAGCGATGTCGGCAGGCGATACCGGCGCACAGGTCAAGTCCGCGGTGCGGACGGTGGAACTGCTGGAGTACTTCGCCGGACGCCCCGGCATGCACTCCCTCGCGGCGGTCCAGGAGGCCGTCGGCTACCCCAAGTCCAGCCTGTACATGCTGCTGCGCACGCTCGTGGAGCTGGGCTGGGTGGAGACGGACGCCACCGGCACGCGGTACGGCATCGGGGTGCGCGCGCTGCTGGTGGGCACGTCGTACATCGACGGCGACGAGGTGGTCGCGGTCGCCCGCCCGACGCTCGACCGGCTCTCCGACGACACGACCGAGACCATTCACCTGGCCCGCCTGGACGGCACGAACGTGGTCTATCTGGCCACCCGCCAGTCACAGCACTATCTGCGCCCCTTCACCCGGGTCGGCCGCCGGCTGCCCGCGCACTCCACATCGCTGGGCAAGGCCCTGCTGAGCACCTGCACGGATGAACAGGTGCGCAAGATGCTGCCCGACACGCTGCCCGCGCTGACCGAGAACACGATCACGGACCGCGAGAAGCTCATCGAGGAACTGCACCAGGTGCGCGAGCAGGGCTACGCGGTCGACCGCGAGGAGAACACGCTGGGGCTGCGCTGTTTCGGCGTGGCGATCCCGTACCGCACGCCCGCGCGGGACGCGATCAGCTGCTCCATCCCGGTGGCGCGACTCACCCCGGCCCATGAGCAGATGGTCAAGGACGCGCTGTTCGACGCGCGCGACCGGCTCACCCTCGCGACCCGGAGGCTCTGACCGATGGACCGGACGGACCCGAGGGACCGGCTGCGCCCGGCGCCCACGGCGGACGTGGCACTGCGTCCCGTGCACGACAGCGATCTGCCGGTGTTCTTCCGGCAGATGAACGATCCCGAGTCGCTGCGCATGGCCGCCTTCACGGCGAAGGACCCGGCCGACCGGGACGCCTTCGACGCCCATTGGCGCCGGATCCGCGCGGCGGACGGCGTGCTGACCCGCGCGGTCCTGGCGGACGGCGACGTGGTGGGCAGCGCCACGGTGTACGGGGATCCGGGCGAGCGCGAGGTGACGTACTGGATCGATCGCGCGTACTGGGGCCAGGGCATCGCGACGGCCGCGCTGCGGCTGCTGCTGGCCGAGGTGCCCGAGCGCCCGCTGCACGCCCGTGCAGCGGCGGACAACGCGGGGTCGCTGCGCGTGCTGCGGAAGTGCGGTTTCCGGGTCACCGGGCAGGGGCGCGGGTTCGCGCGGGCGCGGGACGAGGAGATCGACGAGATCCTGCTGGTACTGGACGCGGTCCGAGCCGGTTCGTTCGCCCGGACCTCCCGGACCGACCAGATCGACCGGACCGACCAGATCGACCGGACCGACCAGATCGACCAGATCGACCAGATCGACCAGATCGACCAGATCGGTCATGAGCGTTCCATGAGAATGACGGACGCCGGGGAACGTTCCGATCCGATCCGTTCGTCTTCTTGAGCGGGATGAACAAAACGATCAGGCGAGCCTCCGTGTTCTCGCTGCTGCTCGTGCTCGCCCTGCTGATCAGGGCGACATGGGTGCAGTTCTACGACGGACAGGCCCTCGCGGACGACAAGGACAACCGGCGGAACGCGATCGAGCTGTACAGCGCGCCGCTCGGCAACATCATCGTGGCCGGGGAGGCGGTCACCGGCTCCGCCCCGACGACCGGCGGCGACCTCGCGTACAAACGGACGTACGAGGACGGCGCGCTGTACGCCGCGGTCACCGGCTACAGCTCACAGGTCTACGGCGCCACCCAGCTGGAGGGCATCTACCAGGACGTCCTGGACGGCACCGACACGCGCCTGAAGACCATGATGGACACGGTCACGAACAAACGCGCCGACCCCGGTGACGTGGTCACGACCATCGACCCGGACGTGCAGAAGGCCGCCTACGACGCGCTCGGCGACAAGAAGGGCGCCGCCGTCGCGATCGATCCGGTCAGCGGCAGGATCCTCGCGGTGGTCTCCACCCCGTCGTACGACCCCGATCAGATCACCACCGACAACCCCGACGTCTGGCAGCAGCTCACCCAGGCCGAGGACAAGCCGATGACCAACCGCGCGCTGCGCCAGCCGCTGCCGCCCGGTTCGACATTCAAACTGGTCGTCGCGGCGGCGGCGCTGGAGGACGGGCTGTACTCGTCGGTCGACGAGGCCACCGACAGCCCCGACCCGTACGACCTGCCGCTCTCCACTGATCAGCTCACCAACGAGAACCCGTCGGCGCCCTGCGAGGACGCCTCGATCCGGGTGGCGCTCCAGTACTCCTGCAACAACGTCTTCGGCAAGATGGCCGTCGACCTGGGCCAGGACAAGGTGCGGGAGACAGCGGAGAAGTTCGGCTTCAACGACGCGGAGCAGGATGTGCCGGTGCGGGCGTACGAGAGCGTGTACCCGCAGGACATGGACGAGCCGCAGACCGCGCTGAGCGGGATCGGTCAGTTCGATGTGACCGCCACGCCGCTCCAGATGGCCATGGTGTCGGCTGCCATCGCCAACGGCGGTGAATTGGTCTCGCCGCACATGGTGTCCCAGATCACCGACAGCAATGGCGACACGCTGGAGAACTACGACGACAGCACCACCACGGAGCGGATCGTCAGTTCCTCCACCGCCGAGCAGCTGGAGTCGGCCATGCAGACGGTGGTCGAGGACGGTACGGGCACGAACGCGCAGATCGACGGGGCGACCGTCGGTGGCAAGACCGGTACGGCGCAGCACGGTGAGAACAACAGCCAGACGCCGTACGCCTGGTTCACGTCGTACGCCAAGTCGGACACCAACGGCAAGGAAGTGGCCGTGGCCGTCGTGGTCGAGCAGTCGGACGCGGCACGCTCCGAGGTGAGCGGGAACGGGCTGGCCGCGCCGGTCGCCAAGGCGACGATGGAAGCGGCTTTGCAGGACTGAGGGTCGCCGCGCGACCGCGTCCCGGGATGATCCGTGACCGGTCGCGCAGCCCCGATGTCCCTTTCGACGATCAGTCGATCGTTCGGTCACGTCACGCCAGCAGCTGCTTCAGGGGATCGATCGCGAAGTACACCAGGAACAGCAGCGACGCGCCCCACAGCAGCCAGTGGATGTCCCTCGCCCTGCCCAGGACCGTCTTGATGGTCACGTAGGCGAGGAAGCCGGCGCCGATGCCGTTGGTGATGGAGTACGTGAACGGCATGACCGCGATGGTCAGGAACGCCGGGATCGCCACCTCGTACTTGTCCCAGTCGATGTGCTTGACCTGGGTCATCATCAGGAAGCCGACGGCGACCAGGGCGGGTGCGGCGGCCTGGAGCGGGACGATGGTGAGCAGCGGGGTGAGGAAGAGCGCGAGAGCGAACAGACCGCCGGTGATCAGATTGGAGAAGCCGGTGCGGGAGCCCTCGCCGACGCCGGCCGCCGACTCGATGTAGGAGGTGGCGGACGATGCCGAGGACGCGCCGCCCGCGACCGCGGCGGCGCCGTCGATGAGCAGGACCCGGCCGAGGTGCGGGACCTTGCCGTCCTTGTCGAGGAGGCCCGCTTCCGCGCTGATGCCGACGACCGTGCCCATGGTGTCGAAGAAGTCGGAGAGCACCAGGGTGAAAACGAGCAGAACGACCGTGATCACTCCAACGTCCGGCGCACTGAACGCGCCGAACAGACTGAAGTCGCCGATCAGCCCGAAATCGGGCGTGTCGACGATTCGGTCGGGCCATTCGGGCGTGGTCAGGCCCCAGTTCCCGACGTTCGCGATCGAGTTGATCACGAGAGCGACGATCGTCATGGCGACGATGCTGATCAGGATCGCGCCTTTGATCTTCCGGGCGATCAGGGCGACGGTGAGCAGCACACCGGCGCAGAAGACGAGGATCGGCCACCCGGAGAGCGTGCCGGTGCCGCCCAGTTGCACCGGCACGGTGGTGTTCGCGGCGTCCGGGATCCGGGTGACGAATCCGGCGTCGACAAAGCCGATGAACGCGATGAACAGTCCGATGCCGACGCTGATCGCCTGCTTGAGCGGTTGCGGGATCGCGTGCATCACGGCCTCGCGCAGCCCGGTGACGACCAGGACGCAGATGAGCAGTCCTTCGAGGACGATCAGGCCCATGGCGTCGTCCCAGCTCATCAGCGGGGCGATCTGGAAGGCGACGACCGCGTTGAGGCCGAGCCCGGCGGCGAGCGCGAGCGGCAGATTGCCGCCGACGCCCATGACGATCGTCATGACGGCGGCGACCAGTGCGGTGGCGGTGGTGAGCTGCACGGGGTCGAGCCGGTCGCCGTACGCGTCCTCGGCGCTGCCCAGGATGATCGGGTTCAGCACCAGGATGTAGGCCATGGTGAAGAACGTGGCGAAGCCGCCGCGTATCTCCCGCCCGAAGGTGGAGCCCCGCGCGGATATCAGGAAGAACCGGTCGACGCCGTTCACGGGCGGGGGGACGGGGCGTGGCGGGTCGGCCACCTTCTGGGAACCGGACATGGCGCGAACTCCTCGATGCCTGCGGATCGGTGCGCGGATGCTCGCTGGATTGTTCCCCTTGATGTGCCCAGTTCAGGTTTTCCCTGTGTTACGGAATCGCCCTCATCCGCCGGCACCGTCCCGCGGGATCGCAGGGCCGCCCGGTTCCCTCGCCGTCCGTCACGGCTCCCGGTGCGCCCGCAACGGCTCCCGGTCCGCCCGCTACGGCTTCCAGTGCGGGTCCCGTCCGCTGAGGCCCACCGCGCGGTCGAGGAGCGGGGCGTCGTCGGGCACCGGCACGACCGGGCCGAAGAGGCCGTTGTCGCGCTCGGGCTCATCGGCGGCGGCGAGCAGGAAGGTGTACGCGGCCTGGAGCGCGGCCGGGTCGGGCTCATAGGGCTGGCCGGTGGCGCGGGCCAGGTCCCAGGCGTGGATCACGAGTTCGTCGGCCGCTACGGCTCCGGCGATCTCGCCCGGCAGGTCGACGCCGCCCGCGCGCGTCATGCCGGTCCAGGCGTCGGGATGGCGCCAGGCGTCGGCGAGTCCGTCGAGGGCCGTGGGCAGTTCCTCGCGCCAGCCAGGGCCGACGTCGGGCGTGCTGTCGCCGGGGTTGGTGTCGGTGGTGGCGCCGAATCGCTTGTGCCCGGCGTCCCGGAAGGCGACGGACAGCCCGGTGAGATGCCCGAGGAGATGGCGTACGGCGAGGCCGGGGCAGGGTGTGACGTCGGCGAGCTGTTCGTCGCGCACACCGGCCGCCAGCCGCGCCACGATCCTGGTCTGCGGGCCGAAGTCGAAAGTGGTCTCGGGCATGGTGTGCCTCCTGGGGCTGACGGCTCCTGCGCTGGTCCCGGGCGAGGCGCAAGACAAGCTTCGAACCTCGCTCAGGGTGTGGACCGCCATGGACGGCGAAACTCATCGGCCACCGCCCACCGCCCACGTACCGGCCACCGCCCACGTACCGGCCACCGCCCACGTACCGGCCACCGCCCGCATAGGGCATCTGCCCGATCCCCGTGCCCCCGCCTTAGCACCACGATGACCAGGCATGACGACGACATGGACGGGTGCGCGCGTGCTGAAGGACCGCAACGCGCGCCGGTATCTGGGCGCGGTGCTGGTGAACGGTTTCGGCACCAACGCGCTGTGGCTGGCGGCCGGGGTGTGGGTGAAGGAGCTGACCGGTTCGGACGGTCTGGCGGCGCTGTGCGTCCTGGCGATGTGGGCGCCGACGGTCGCCGGTCCGCTGCTGGGCACACTCGCCGACCGGATGCGCCGCAGACCCCTGCTGGTGGGGCTGAATCTGGCCATGGCGGTCCTGCTGCCGGTCCTGGTCCTGGTCGACTCCGCGGCGCAGGTGTGGCTGGTGCTCGCGGTCCTGCTCGCGTACGGCACCACGGCCGTGCTGAGCGACGCGGCCGAGGCGGCGCTGATGCCCTCCGTGGTCCCCCGGGAGCTGCTCGGCGACTTCAACGGGCTGCGGATGACCGCCACCGAGGGCATGAAGCTGACGGCGCCACTCGCGGGCGCGGGCCTGTACGCGGCGTACGGCGGCGCGAGCGTGGCCGTGCTGGACGCGGTGACCTGTGTCCTCGCGGCGGCCCTGATCGCCGGCGTACGGGTGCGCGAGCGGGCCCCTGAGCGGCCCTCGGCGCGCTGGTGGGGGCAGACCGAGGAGGGCGCGCGGCACTTGTGGGGGCATCCGGCGCTGCGCCCGCTGGTGCTGGCCGGGGGGCGCGGCCATGCTGGGCGCGGGGCTGAACGGCGCCCTGGTGTACGCCGTCGTCGAGGGCCTGGGCCGCTCCCCCGCCTACGCGGGAGTGCTGGCGGCCGTGCAGGGCGTCGGGTCGGTGGTGGTCGGAGTGGCCGCGGGGCCCGCGCTGCGGCGGCTGGGCGAGCGGCGGTTCGCGGTGGCGGGCATCGCGCTGACCGGGGCGGCGGTGATGCTGCGGGCGGTGCCGCAGGACGCGGCGGTGCTGGTGTCGGGCCTGGCGATCGGGGCGGGGCTGCCCTGTGTGCTGATCGCCGCGCTGACGGCCGTGCAGCGCGGGGTCCCGGACGCGGTGCTGGGCCGTACGGCCGCCACGGCGAGCACCGTGATGTTCACACCGAACGTGATCGGTCTGGCCGTCGGTGCCGCGCTGGCCGACTCGATGCCGTACGCGCCGCTGCTGCTGCTCGTCGGTCCGGGCCTGCTGCTGACGGCGGTTCAGCTGGAGCGGAGCGCTTCACGTACGGCCGCGAGGTCGCCGTCCGACGCCAACCCGGCGTGATGGAACGCAGTTCCAGGCAGACGATCAAGGGCAGGTCGGTCGCGGCGGCGATCTCCTGGTAGCACCGCGGCAGCCCTTGTTGGCCGGCGACGACGAGGTACGGCGGCCCGTCCCACCCGGTACTTGACGAGCGCCGACGACCATCCCTAGCGTGTCCACACATATGAATACCGTCCACACATGCGGCTCACCTGGCGGCGAGCCGCCGTCGGCCACCCGAGGAGACCGAGGATGCCCACCCCCCGCACCGTTCTGCTCACCGGCGCAGCCGGCGGCCTCGGCACGCTCATGCGGGACCTGCTCCCCGCGTACGGCTACGCCCTGCGCCTGTTCGACGTGCGGCCGGTCGAGGGCGTGCCGGAAGCGATCACCGCGGATCTGAGCGACACGGCGGCCCTGCGAGAGGCCGTGGACGGTGTCGACGCGATCCTCCATCTCGCCGGGATCTCCCTGGAGGCACCGTTCGCGAAGATCCTGAAGTCGAACATCGCGGGCACGTACGACCTCTACGAGGCGGCCCATGAGGCGGGTGTCGGGCGGATCGTGTTCGCCTCGTCCAACCACGCGGTGGGCTACACCCCGCGCCCGGTCGGCGACGCCCCGCCGATCCCGGTCGACACGCCGCGCCGCCCGGACACCCTCTACGGCCTGTCCAAGGCGTTCGGCGAGGATCTCGCGCAGTTCTACTGGGACAAGTACGGCGTGGAGACGGTCTCGGTGCGGATCGGTTCCTGTTTCGCCGAGCCGGCCACCGTGCGGGGCCTCTCGGTGTGGCTGAGCCCGGCCGACGGCGCCCGGCTCTTCCACGCGGCCCTGACCGCCGAGAACGTCGGTCACACGGTCGTCTACGGCTCGTCCGCGAACACCCGGCTGTGGTGGGACCTCGCCTCCGCGCGGGCGCTCGGCTACGAGCCCCGTGACGACTCCGAACCGTTCGCCCAGAAGCTGATCGCCGAACAGGGCGAACTGGACCCGGCCGACGAGGCCCACGCCTACCTGGGCGGCCACTTCGTGACGGACCCACCGATCTGGCCGCACTGAGCACGGCAGAAGGCCGGCAGGAGAACGGCAGAAGGGCTGCCGGAACGGCTGCCGGAGAACAGGGGACGGCCGAAGGGACCTACCAAGAGACGGCCGGAACCCCACCGGCGAAGCGCCCCCACACCACCGCACCGCCACCCCCGCACCCCACCCCTGGCCGAAGCCCGCACCGTACGGGCAGCGAACGGGCCCGCGTGGCGGCGTGTTCGGGCGCACACCCCGCCCGATCTCACACACCGGAGGCCAACCGCGCAGGTCCGTGACGGGCACGTGCGGTCGCGATCGGGCGGATACGGGCAACATCGGGCCCGCAACAGACCTGGTGGGTGCCGCGCGGCCGCTGTAGAACATCCTCCAAGGGTTCCACCCGGCCCGAACGGGCAGAGCGTTCGATCAGACGGTTCGATCAGAGGCAGGTGTCGGCCATGACGGCGAAGACCGCGGAGGAGCGCCAGCGCGAGATCGTCCTGGCGGCCCGGCGCGCGGGCTCGGTCGACGTCAACGCGCTGGCCGAGGAACTGGGCGTGGCGAAGGAGACCGTGCGACGGGATCTGCGCGCCCTGGAGGACCACGGTCTGGTCCGCCGTACCCATGGCGGCGCCTACCCCGTGGAGAGCGCCGGCTTCGAGACCACCCTCGCTTTCCGGGCCACCAGCCATGTGCCCGAGAAACGCCGGGTCGCCGCCGCCGCGGCCGAACTGCTCGGGGACGCCGAGACCGTTTTCGTCGACGAGGGCTTCACTCCCCAGCTCATCGCGGAGGCGCTGCCCCGGGACCGGCCGCTGACCGTGGTCACCGCCTCGCTGCCGGTCGCGGGCGCGCTCGCCGGGGCCGAGGGCTTCTCCGTGCTGCTGCTCGGCGGCCGGGTGCGCTCCGGCACGCTGGCGACGGTCGATCACTGGACGACGAAGATGCTGGCCGGTTTCGTCATCGACCTGGCCTTCATCGGCGCCAACGGCATCTCCCGCGAGCACGGTCTGACCACCCCCGACCCGGCCGTCAGCGAGGTCAAGGCGCAGGCGGTGCGGGCCGCGCGGCGCACGGTCTTCGCGGGCGTGCACACGAAATTCGGCGCGGTCAGCTTCTGCCGGTTCGCGGAGATAGGCGCGCTGGAGGCGATCGTGACCAGCGCCCTGCTGCCGACGACGGAGGCGCACCGCTACTCACTGCTCGGCCCACAGGTCATCCGGGCCTGACCAGCCGCACCGCCCACAACCAGCACAACCGGCACGACCAGCACAACGAGCACAACGAGCACAACGAGCACAAACGAACACGCACATCCAACATCCCAACTCACCTCCCCACCACCTCTCCACCACCTCCCCACCCACCTCCCCAAGGGTCGCCCCCACCCCCCAAAGCGCCCCTTATGTCCCCATATCTACAGGAGCGAACCATGCGAACCCAGAGCCGACGGAGGCCGCGAGTCACGCTCGCCACGGTCGCCGCAGGGACGCTGCTCGCCCCGCTGCTCTCCGGCTGCTGGGTCGGGGCAGGCGGGTCCGGATCGGGCGGAGACGCCATCAATGTGCTGATGGTCAACAACCCGCAGATGATGGAGTTGCAGAAGCTCACGGCCGAGCACTTCACCGAGGAGACCGGCATCCAGGTGAACTTCACCGTGCTGCCGGAGAACGACGTCCGCGACAAGATCAGCCAGGACTTCGCCAACCAGGCCGGCCAGTACGACGTGGCCACGCTGTCCAACTACGAGATACCGATCTACGCCCGCAACGGCTGGCTCCAGGAAATGGACTCCTATGTCGCCGACGACCCGGGCTACGACGAACAGGACGTCCTGGCCCCCATGCGCCAGTCACTGACCGGCGACGACGGCAAGCTCTACGGCCAGCCCTTCTACGGCGAGTCGTCCTTCCTGATGTACCGCAAGGACGTGTTCGCACAGGAGGGCCTGACCATGCCCGCGAACCCCACGTGGACGCAGATCGCCGACCTCGCCGCACAGCTCGACGGCGCCGAGGAGGGCATGAAGGGCATCTGCCTGCGCGGACTCCCGGGCTGGGGCGAGGTGATGGCCCCGCTCACCACGGTCGTGAACACTTTCGGCGGCACCTGGTTCGACGAGAACTGGAACGCGCAGCTGGACTCCCCGGAGTGGGAGCGGGCGACGAAGTTCTATGTCGACCTGGTGCGCGAGCACGGCCAGTCCGGCGCCGCCCAGTCCGGCTTCGCCGAGTGTCTGAACAACATGACCCAGGGCAAGGTCGCCATGTGGTACGACGCCACCTCCGCGGCCGGTTCCCTGGAGTCCGCGGACTCCCCGGTCAAGGGCAATGTGGGCTACGCCCCCGCGCCGGTCGAGGAGACCGAGTCCTCCGGCTGGCTCTACACCTGGGCCTGGGGCATCCAGAACACCTCCCGCAACCCCGACAAGGCATGGCAGTTCGTGTCCTGGGCGTCCAGCAAGGAGTACGAACAGCTCGTCGGTGATCAGGTCGGCTGGTCGAACGTACCCGCCGGCAAGCGCGCGTCGACGTACGAGAACCCCGACTACCGCGCGGAGGCCGCCGCCTTCCAGGAGATGACCAGGGAAGCGATCGAAGGAGCACGACCGGACGATCCCGGGGTGCAGCCGCGCCCGGCGCCCGGCATCCAGTTCGTCGGCATCCCCGAGTTCACCGATCTCGGCACCAAGGTCTCCCAGGAGATCAGCGCGGCCATCGCCGGACGCCAGTCCGTCGAGGACGCCCTCGACCGGTCCCAGCAGCTCGCCGAAGAGATCGCAGAGGAGTACGAGGGACGATGAGCGCCACCACCACGGCCCCCGTGGCCACTCGATCTGTTCGTACGAACAATCCGCAGCCGTCGGCCCGCCTGAAGGCATGGGCGACCCGCGCCCCGCTGATGCCGGCCCTGGTCTTCATGATCGTGGTCACCCAGCTGCCGTTCGTGGCCACACTGGTGATCTCCTTCTTCGACTGGAACTCGCTCTACCCGGACGCGCGCAGTTTCACCCGGTTCGCCAACTACTCCGAGGTGCTCTCCGACGCGGATCTGCGCGCCTCTGTGTGGACGACGATCCTGCTGACCGTTTCGGTGGTGCTGGCCAGCCTGGTCCTGGGGCTGCTCCTGGCGCTGCTGCTGGACCGCAAGTTCAAGGGCCGGGGGGTGGTCCGCACCCTGCTGATCGCCCCGTTCCTGGTGGTGCCGGTGGCGGCGGCGCTGCTGTGGAAGCACGTGCTCTACAACCCCGAGTACGGCCTGCTCAACGGTCTGCTCAGCTATGTCGGCGGGCCGCAGCCGGACTGGATCTCCAACACCCCGCTGCTGGCGGTGGAGGCGGCGCTGGTGTGGCAGTGGACGCCGTTCATGATGCTGATCCTGCTGGCCGGTCTCCAGAGCCGCGATCAGCAGCAGCTGGAGGCCGCGCGGGTGGACGGCGCCAGTAACTGGCAGATCTTCCGCTATCTGACGCTTCCTCATCTGCGCCGCTATCTCGAACTGGGCGCGCTGCTCGGATCGATCTACATCGTGCAGAACTTCGACGCGGTGTTCACCATCACCTCGGGCGGCCTCGGCACGGCGAACCTGCCGTACACCGTCTACCAGAGCTTCTACCAGGCCCATGAGAACGGGCTCGCCTCGGCCGCCGGTGTTCTGGTGGTCATCGGTTCGATCATCATCGCGACCTTCGCCCTGCGCGTGGTGTCGTCCCTGTTCCGCGAGGAGGTGGGCCGTTCATGAGCACCATCGCCGTACGTGCCCGTAAGCGCAAGGGTGCCGGTCTGGGCCTGGTGGCCTGGCTGGCCGGGATCGTCTTCTTCCTGCCGATCGCCTGGATGGCGCTGACGTCGTTCCACTCCGAGCAGGACGCGGCGACCAATCCGCCGTCCTTCCTGGCGGCTCTCACCCTGGACGGCTACCGGGAGTTCTTCGGCGCGGGCGGCGGGGCGAGCCCCTGGCCGTCGCTGATCAACTCGACCGTGGCCTCGGTGGTGTCGACGCTGCTCGTGCTGCTGCTGGCCCTGCCGGCGGCATACGCGCTGTCGATCCGACCGGTGAAGAAGTGGACGGACGTCCTGTTCTTCTTCCTTTCGACGAAGATGCTGCCGGTGGTGGCGGGCCTGCTGCCGATCTATCTGTTCGCCAAGAACCTGAGCCTGCTCGACAACATCTGGCTGCTGGTCATCCTCTACACCTCGATGAATCTGCCGATCGCGGTGTGGATGATGCAGTCCTTCCTGTCCGAGGTCCCGGTCGCGATCATCGAGGCCGCGCGGGTGGACGGAGCGAGACTGCCGACCATCCTCGCGCGCGTGGTCGCCCCGATCGCGCTGCCCGGGATCGCCGCGACGGCCCTGATCTGTTTCATCTTCAGCTGGAACGAGCTGTTGTTCGCGCGCGTGCTCACCGGGGTGGTCGCCGAGACCGCGCCCGTGTTCCTGACCAGTTTCATCACCAGCCAGGGCCTGTTCCTGGCGAAGGTGTGCGCCGCGTCGCTCGTGATCTCCCTGCCGGTGCTCGCCGCGGGGTTCGCCGCCCAGGACAAACTGGTTCAGGGCCTGTCGTTGGGAGCCGTGAAATGAAGGCCGCCGTCATCGAGTCCGTGGGCCGGGCCATCGTCGCCGAGGTCCCCGACCCGACGCCGGGACCGCGTGACGTCGTCGTGGAGGTCGCCGCGTGCGGCCTGTGCGGCACGGACCTGCACATCCTCCAGGGCGAGTTCGCGCCGAAGCTGCCGATCGTGCCGGGGCACGAGTTCGCGGGCGAGGTGGTGGCCGTCGGCACCCAGGTCACCGAGGTCGCCCCGGGCGATCAGGTCGCGGTTGATCCATCGCTGTACTGCCACGAGTGCCGCTACTGCCGCGACGGCCACAACAACCTGTGCGAACGCTGGGCGGCGATCGGCGTGACGACGGCCGGCGGCGCCGCCCAGTACGCGCTCGCCCCGGTGGCGAACTGCGTGAAGCTGCCCGAGCACATCCGCACCGCCGACGCCGCGCTCGTGGAGCCGCTGTCCTGCGCGGTGCGCGGTTACGACGTCCTGCGCTCCCGCCTCGGCGCCCATGTGCTGATCTACGGCTCGGGAACGATGGGCCTGATGATGCTGGAGCTGGCCAAACGAACAGGCGCGGCGAGCGTGGACGTCGTGGACCTCAACCCCACGCGGCTGGAGACGGCCCGCCTGCTCGGCGTGTCGAAGTCGGCAGCGAGCGCGGACGAGCTGGACCGGCCGCAGGGCTGGGACGTCGTGGTGGACGCCACCGGCAACGCTGCGGCCATCCAGGACGGCCTGGAGCGGGTCGCCAAGGCCGGTACGTTCCTCCAGTTCGGCGTCGCCGACTACGCGACCCGGGTGACCATCGACCCGTACCGGATCTACAACCAGGAGATCACCATCACCGGCTCGATGGCCGTGCTGCACAGCTTCGAGCGCGCGGCGGAGCTGTTCGCGAACGGTGTCCTGGACCCGGAGGTGTTCATCAGCGACCGGCTGCCGCTGGAGCGGTATCCCCAGGCGCTGGAACAGTTCGCGTCCGGGATCGGCCGGAAGATCGTGGTGGTGCCGTAGACCGACGGTGGTGCCGTAGGCCGACGGTGACGCCGTAGACCGACGGTGGGCCGGGCCGCCGTCCCCAGGGCCGGGCCGCCGTGCTCGCTCCCACCTGCCCGGGAGCGAGCACGGCGGTCCGTACGGGACTCCGAACAGGCACCCCGTAAGGCACCGCGTACAGGCACCCGTACAGGCACTCCGACCGGGCACCCCGGACCGCTGAGCGAACGTCCAAAGACGACTGACCCGATCGGCCCCCTGGTAAGGGAACGGTAAAACGCACTCGCTCGTTCACACGGCATGACAGCTATGACCCCCGGCTCGAACATCCCTCTGACCGCCGCGCGCGTGACGGTGGACGTCTCCGCCCCGGTGCGGCTCGACGTATCGGGCCTGCTGCTCACCGCCGACGGCAAGGTGCGCTCCGACAACGACTTCATCTTCTACAACCAGCCCAGCGGGCCCGGTGTGACCTATCGCTCGGGCGGCGGCTCGGCCCCCGACGCGATCACGGTGGACACCTCGGCCGTCCCGCCGGGCATCGAGAAGATCGTGGTCACCGCCAGCCCGGACGCGGCAGGGCAATCGTTCCAGGGCGTCGAACCCACGGCCACGATCCGCAACGCGGCCGACAACAGCGTGCTGGCCACCTTCACGCCCCCGCAGCTCGGCGCGGAGACGGCCCTGGTGATCGTGGAGATCTATCTCCGCAATGGCGCCTGGAAGGCCCGCGCGGTCGGCCAGGGGTACGCCAACGGACTGGCCGGGATCGCCACCGACTTCGGCGTCACGGTCGAGGAGCCGGCCGCGCCCGCCGCGTCGCCCCAGCAGGTGGCCCCGCCGCCGCCCGCCCAGGCCCCGGTCACCCCGCCCGCCCGGGCGGTGGACCCCCGGCTGGCCGCTCCCCCGGCGCCCACCGCGCCCCCGGCCCCGCCCGCCGCCGCGCCCGGCACCGGGAAGATCAACCTGGACAAGGGCCGGGTCAGCCTCCAGAAGAACCAGACGGTGTCCCTGGTCAAGGGCGGACGCCCGCTGCTGTCCCAGGTCAAGATGGGCCTCGGCTGGGAGCCGGCGTACCGGGGCAAGGACATCGACCTCGACGCCTCGGTCATCGCGTTCGGCCCGCAGCGCAACCACCTCGACAGCTGCTACTTCGGCAAGCTCCAGATCCTCGGCGGCTCGATCCGCCACTCCGGTGACAACCTCACGGGCGAGGGCGGCGGGGACGACGAGGTGATCACGGTCGACCTCGGCCAGCTCCCGCAGGAGGTCTCGGGCCTGGTCTTCACGGTCAACTCGTTCTCCGGCCAGAAGTTCACCGAGGTCGCGAAGGCGTACTGCCGTCTGATCGACGCGGCCTCCGGCGAGGAACTGGTCCGCTTCGACCTCACCAGCGCCGAGCCGCAGACGGGGGTCATGATGGCGAAGCTGATCCGGCAGTTCTCCGGTGAGTGGGAGATGACCGCGATGGGCGACTTCGTCAAGGGCCGCACGGTCCGCCAGATGGTGAAGCCGGCGGGCGCCTCGCTGTAGCCGACGGCTCCGGACCGAGGACGGGCCACCGATCACCGATCACCGATCACCGATCACCGGCCGTCGTACGACACGCGCGGGCGCCTTGACCGTCAGGGCGCCCGCCGTCGCACGGTACGCGGCGGCCCGCCCGCACCGCCGCGCGCCCACCCCCGCCACCACCTCCCCCACCTCACCGCTGGGGCCGCAGCCCCTCCATCAGCAACGTCAGATAGCGGCGCAGCAATCTGCCCTCCCCGTCCCCCAGCTCCGACGCCGTCGCCAGGCCATGGGCCAGCCGCAGGATCTCGACGGCCTCGATGTCGGGCCGCAGGGCGCCTTCCGCGCGGGCGGCGCGTACCAGTCGCTCGGCGGCGCCGTTGAGCGTGGTCCCGCAGACCGTCGCCGCGTAGGTGTCGCCGTCCGTCACGGCCGAGCCGAGCAGGGCACGCAGGCCGCCGACCTGGATGATCCCGAGGCCGATCTCGCCCAGCCAGGCGAGTAGGGCCTCGCCCGGGGGCAGTTCGGCGGCGTGGACATCGGCGCGGGCGGCGAGGGCCTCGATACGGCCGACATAGGCCGCCTCCAGCAGGGCCTGACGGGTCGGGAAATGGCGGTAGAGGGTGCCGGAGCCGACGCCCGCGCGCTTGGCGATCTCATCCAGCGAGGCATGTTCGCCCTGCTCGGCGAAGACCTCGGCGGCCACCTTCAGCAGCCGCTCGTGATTGCGCCGGGCATCCGCCCTCATGGGCCTGATCTGATCCGCCCGCATGGGCCTGACCTGCGCCATCGCCATCCAGTAGTCGTCGGGAACGGGAACCCTTCCGACTGTACCCAGTCCCGCGCCGCCCCCGGCCAGAACAGCGCGCCGCACGCGTTCAGCGCCGGCTGCCCGCCTAGGTGGGCGTACAGCACCGTCGACTCTGCCCCGATCTCCCGCACTCGACCGGATCGAGGGCCATCCCCGCCACCGTTTTCCCCTCGTACACCGGATCGGTGATCATCCCCTCGGTGCGCGCGGCGAGCCGCATCGCGTCCAGCATGGTCTCGTCGGGGATGTTGTACGTGCCCGCGTGGAAGCGCTCGTCCAGTTCGACAGCCGCCCGGGTCAGCTTCTCGCGTACGCCGATGAGGCGCCCGGTGCGGTCGGCGATCCGGGCGATCTGCGCACGCGTACGGGCCGGTTCGGCGGAGGCGCCGATGCCGATCACCCGGCGCGGGCGCCCGCCCGCCTCCTCCGGCGCCCGGAACGCGGCGATCATCCCGGCCCGCGGCGAACCGGTCACCGAGCAGACGATCACCGAGTCGAAGAAGACGCCCGGCTCCCGCTTCTGCGCCTCGACCTCGTACGCCCATCGCGCGGGGTGGAGCGGGCGATGGTCGCGGCGGCGGCGCGATTGCCGCTCACCCGGACCGGTACGGCGGGCAAATCGTCGTCGGCAGGCAAGGCGGCGACCACGTCCCCACAGGTCACGGCGGTGGCGAAGCCGTCGTTGGCGGCGCGCAGCAGCTCCAGGTCCCGGGCGCGCAGCCGGGGCACGGCGAGCCGGGTGACCAGTGAGTGCGGAAGGGTGCGGAAAGGTGCGGAACACGAAGGATTCGGGATCGGGAGAGATTCACGCGAAGGCCCGGCAGGGACAAGGTGCCCGAGGCCAGGGGTCGGCCGCGGCGCTCATGCCTGGCGCGTCTTCCCTTTCCGCCACACCGGCCCGAAGCCGATGACGGGATTCGAACCCGCACGGTCTCCCACCAGGTCCCGAAGTATCCGCTGCCTTCGCACCGGGCACCCGCCCCCGCCGATGGGTCCGACTGTAGAGGGGTGCCCGAACGCCGGGCGAACGAATTAGCGAGCCGAACCGACCACTGGGCGCCGACGCGCCTATCGGGGCTGCCGCTTCCAGGGCCCGGTGATGGCCAGCATGATGCCCGGGGTCTGGATGTTGGCGTACAGGGTCTTGCCGTCGGGCGAGAAGGTGACGCCGGTGAATTCGCTGTAGTCGGGGTCGTCCGCGGAGCCGAGGTTCAGTTGGTTGCGGGCTATGGGGTAGGTCCGGCCACGGTCGGTGGCGCCGAAGAGGTGCTGGATGCCGTCGCCGTCCTCGGCGATGATCAGACCGCCGTACGGGGAGACGGTGATGTTGTCGGGGCCGTCGTAGTGACCGTCCTGGGAGGGGTCGGGGTTGACGCCGATGAGGACCTTGAGGGTGAGGGTGCGGCGCTTGGGGTCGTAGAACCAGACCTGGCCGTCATGCGCCTGGCCCGGGCTCTCGGAGCCGGCGTAGGACGAGACGATGTACGCGCCGCCGTCGCCCCACCACATGCCCTCCAGCTTGCGGCAGCGGGTGACCTGGCCGGCGGTGAACTGCTTGCGCACGGAAACGGTCCTCGCGTCCCGGTCGGGTACGTCGATCCAGTCGACCCCGTAGACGGTGCCGATCTTCGTCGCGCGGGACAGGTCGTCCACGTACTGGCCGCCGGAGTCGAAGCACTTGAACGCCTGGAGGCGTCCGGCGTCGGCGGCGAGGGTGCGCAGCTTGCCGTTGCCGTGCCGGAAGTCCGTGGGCGGGGTCCAGCGGAAGAGCAGGCCGTTGGGGTAGGAGGCGTCCTCGGTGAGGTAGGCGTGGCCGTTCCTGGGGTCGATGACGACGGCCTCGTGGGCGTAGCGGCCGAGCGCCTTTATCGGCTTGGGGTCCCGGTTGGCGCGGTGGTCCTCGGGGTCGACCTCGAAGACATAGCCGTGGTCCTTGGTCATCCCGTTGGAGCCGGCCTTGTCCTCGGTCTCCTCGCAGGTCAGCCAGGTGCCCCAGGGGGTGGAGCCGCCCGCGCAGTTGGTGGCGGTGCCGGCTATGCCGACCCACTCGGCGACCTCGCCGCGGCGCACCTCCACGACCGTGCAGCCGCCGCCCGCCGCGGGGTCGTAGACCAGGCCCTCGGTGAGCGGCACGGGGTAGGGGACGCGGGTGCGGGGGCCGCCTATCTCGTGGTTGTTGACCAGGAGGGTCGCGCCGCGCGGGCCCTCGAAGGCGGCGGTGCCGTCGTGGTTGGAGGGGGTGAACTCGCCCGACTCCAGCTTCGTACGGCCGCTGTGGGTGATGACCTCGTACGAGAATCCGGCGGGCAGCGCGAGCAGTCCGTCCGGGTCGGGCAGGAGCGGGCCGTAGCCGACTCCGCCGGGCCGGTCCGCGGACTCCCCGTCCTGGTCGTCCGCGGTGGCGGTCTCGGTGGCGGCGAGCGCGTTCGGCGCGGTGCCGAGGGCACCGACGCTGCCCGCCAGCGCCACCCCGGCGCCGGTGATCGCGGAGTTCCTGGCGAAGTCCCTGCGGGTGAGCGACATGCTGTCTCCTGAGAACGGTGAGCGTGCCGTGGAGGGTGGCGACGTATGAACCGGCGCCAATGTTTCTCCCGAGCCTGAACACCGCCTGAACTCCGGGCGACGGGGCCGCGATGCCTACCCGCAATCGCGGCCGGGCGGGGTCCGGGGGGCAGGAGACACCCCCGCAAACGCGGTCACCCCGCAAGCCCCGTCACCCTCGCAAGCCCGGCCACCCCGGCACGCCGGTCACCCGCACCCCCGCACACAAACACGCACCCACGACACCCCAGCCAGCCCGCGCCACCACCCCACCTCACCCCCCGTTCTGCGAGCGGGCCTTGAACGCCGCCTTCCTCGCCTCCTTCGCGATCTTCTTGTCCGGGTGGAGCCGCCCCATCGCCTCCAGGACGTCCGCGGTGGCCGGATGGTCCACCCGCCACGCGGCGTCGAAGAAACCGTTGTGATGGGCGGCGAGCCCCTCGACCAGTTCGTGGAGTTCCTCGGAGTCGCCCTCGGCGGCGAGCTGCGCGGCGAACGTGTCGACGGTCAGCCAGAAGATCATGGACTCGGACGGCGGCGGTACGTCCCCGGCGCCGTGCTCGGTCAGCCAGACCCGGGCGAGGCCGCCCAGCTCGGGATCGCCGAGAACCTCGCGGAGCGCGGGCTCGGCCTGGCCGCCGAGCAGGGACAGCGCCTGCTGACAGCGCAGCCGCCGCAGCGGCCCCCCGGCGTCCGCGCCACGGGCCGCCCCCAGCAACTCCCGTGCGGCGGCGAGCGGTTCACGCCGGTGCAGCCACTGCTCGGTCTCGGCACGGGCGGCCCGCGCCCCGTACCGGGCGGTGCCGTCGAACAGCGCCTCCGCACCCTTGTCGGCGAGGTCGCCGACGGCCGGCGCGTCGATGCCGTTCTCCAGCAGCCGGGCGCGCAGTCCGTACCGGCCGAGCGGGGTGAGCCGGACCAGCCCGTAACGCGAGACATCGGCCTCGTCCACAGCACCGGTCCCGCCCGCCTCCTCGAAGGACCCCGCCGGCTCCTCCTCCGTGTCGGCCATGAGCGCCTCGTCCACCGGCCGGTAGGCCACCAGCCCGATCGGCTCCAGCATCCGGAACTGGTCGTCCAGCCGCATCATCGCGTCGGACACCTGTTCCAGCACGTCGTTCGTGGGCTCGCCCATGTCACTGGGGACGATCACCGACGCGGCTAGCGCGGGCAGCGGGATCGGTTCCTCACCGGGGCCGTCCTCGCTGACGGAGAGCAGATAGAGGTTGCCGAGGACGCCGTCGAGGAAGTCGGCCTCCGCCTCGGGGTCCCAGTCGAGCCGGGAGAGGTCGAGGGTGCCGCTCTCGTCCAGGGACCCGACCAGATCGTCGAGGTCGGGCACGCTCGCATCGGCCAGCACGGTCTCCAGCGCGGCCAGCCACACCCCGAGCACCTCCCGGGGCGACCCGGAGGTGAGCAGCGCCAGCTCCGCACCGGGGGTCACGGTCCCGGCGTCCTCGTCCACGATCTCGACCAGCCCGGTGTCCACCGCGACCCGCCACGCCTCACTCGCGAGCGCCGCCGCGTCGCCGCCGTCACCGGTGAGCCCCAGCGCCTCCGCCGCCGCGGGCAACTGCGCGTCCACCAGCCCGCCCCCGGCGTCCACGCGGGTCCCGGGCCCGGCCCAGCGGGCGAGCCGGACGGCACGGGCCAGCAACGGCGTGGACAGCGCGTCGCGCGCCAGCTCCGCTTCGGGGGCGGGCCGCAGCGGCGGCAGGGGGGAGCTGTCTGACATCGGCGGATACTCCTAGGACGCCTGGAAGGCCGAGGCCGTACGCCATACGGACGTGGACCACACGGACCACACGGACCACACGGACCACACGGACACATGGATACGCGGACCACAGGGACACATGGACCACAGGGACACGTCACGTCGCTCCGGCACGACACTGGGTTACGCCGCTCAGCCTAGACGGATATCCACCCATGCCGCCCGGTTCATCTCCCCGACGCCTCCGGTCCATGGCCGAAACCTTGACAACTGACCTGGGCAGGCTGGAGATTGACGCGCGTAGAAATCGAGCGGACAGCTGTTCACCGACGAGGGGTTCGGTACCCCGTTGCTTGCCGACGGGGGGCGGTACTCCGGTATCACCGCACCGGTACGACCGCCCCACCCCCTCACCCCCGCGCCACCCCCCGTACCCCCCATACCACCCATGCCCCCACGCCCCGCATCACCCCCGCATCACCCCGTACCACCGCCAACATCCCGGCACTCACGTACGTCGCATGTCCCCGGAGGGATCCCTTGCCGAGCAAGTCTTCCGCGCGCCTCGCCGCGCTCACCGTCGCCGCCGTGTGCTCGGCGGCGTCGACCCTCGTGCTGTCCTCGCCCGCGCACGCGGACGCGGTCCGCATCCATGACATCCAGGGCTCGACCCGGATATCCCCGTACGCCGGAGCGCAGGTCACCGACGTGACCGGAATCGTCACCGGCGTACGCGCCTACGGCTCCAGAGGCTTCTGGGTCCAGGACCCGAACCCGGACGCCGACCCGGCCACCAGCGAGGGCATCTTCGTCTTCACGTCCTCCACGCCGAAGGTCGCCGTCGGCGACGCGGTGACCGTCGCCGGCCTGGTGACCGAGTACGTCCCCGGCGGCACCGCCTCGGGCAACCAGGCGCTGACCGAGATCAGCCGCCCGACGGTCACCGTCGTCTCCAGCGGCAACCCGGTCCCGGCGGCGACCGTCATCGACAGCCGCTCGGTGCCGTCCCGCTACACCCCGGCCGGCGACCCGGCCGCGGGCGGCTCGATCAACGGCCTCACGCTCCAGCCGAAGAAGTACGCCCTGGACTACTACGAGTCCCTGGAGGGCATGAACGTCCAGGTCGCCAACGCCCGGGTGGTCGGCGCCACCGACCCGTACACCGAGCTGTGGGTGACGGTGAAGCCGAACGAGAACGCCGGCGCGGGCGGCGGCACGGTCTACGGCTCGTACACCTCGCAGAACACCGGGCGGCTCCAGATCCAGTCGCTCGGCGCGGTCGCCGACTTCCCGGACGCGAACGTCGGTGACACCCTCACCGGCACCACCGCCGGTCCCCTGGACTTCAACCAGTACGGCGGCTACACCCTGGTCGCCAACCAGCTCGGC
Organism: Streptomyces sp. NPDC056734; assembly: GCF_042790455.1. Lineage (NCBI taxonomy): Bacteria > Bacillati > Actinomycetota > Actinomycetes > Kitasatosporales > Streptomycetaceae > Streptomyces > Streptomyces sp. NPDC056734. The sequence continues at coordinate 20,082 of NZ_JBHTZD010000022.1, read as the reverse complement.
CCCCTGAAGCAGGGCAAGAACGCGCGTGAGACGACCGACGCGCAGCACGGCGGCGAACTCGCCGTCGCCACGTACAACGTGGAGAACCTGGACCCGGGCGACACGACGTTCGAGGCACACGCCGCCGCGATCGTGAACAACCTCCAGTCGCCCGACATCCTGTCCCTGGAAGAGGTCCAGGACAACAACGGCGCCACCAGCAACGGCACCGTCGCCGCCGACCAGACGCTGAAGAAGCTGACGGACGCGATCGTCGCCGCGGGCGGCCCGGCGTACGAGTGGCGCTCGATCGACCCGGTGAACAACGCCGACGGCGGTGAGCCGGGCGCCAACATCCGCCAGGTGTTCCTGTTCAACCCGGAGCGGGTGTCCTTCACCGATCGCGCGGGCGGGGACGCCACCACCGCGACCGGGGTGACCAAGGTGCGCGGCGAGGCGGCGCTCACCGCCTCCCCGGGCCGGCTCGACCCGACGAACACCGCCTTCACCGACAGTCGCAAGCCGCTGGCGGGCGAGTTCGTCTTCCGCGGCGAGACGGTCTTCGTGATCGCCAACCACTTCAACTCCAAGGGCGGCGACCAGGATCTGACCTCGCAGTACCAGCCCCCGACGCGCAGCTCGGAGACCCAGCGCCACCAGCAGGCCACGGTGGTCAACGACTTCGTCCAGGACATCCTGGCCAAGGACAAGAACGCGAACGTCATCGCCCTCGGCGACATCAATGACTACGAGTTCTCCGACACGGTCGACATCCTGGAGGGCCAGGGCGAGCTGTGGTCGGCGGTGAAGTCCCTGCCGAAGAGCGAGCGTTACTCGTACGTCTTCAACGGCAACAGCCAGACCCTGGACCAGATCCTGATCAGCCCGTCGATCCGCCGCGAGAACTTCGAGTACGACAGCGTGCACATCAACGCCGAGTTCCACGACCAGATCAGCGACCACGACCCGCAGGTGCTGCGCTTCCGCCCGTGACATCCGATCACCCGGGAGTCAGGCCGGCCGCACCCTCGTGCGGCCGGCCGCGCACCCACCCGTACGACCTCTACGCCCCGCACACCCCGTCCACCCCATACACCCCGTACAGCCACTCCCGCCAGACGCGCTCGACCGTCTTCGGGTCGGCGTCCGGGGCGAAGTCGTGCACCGCCATGCCGACGACATGGCCGAAGCGGTTGCGGCCGAAGACCCGGATCAGGGCGTCGTCGGTGCGCAGTCCCAGGAAGTACGGGGTGCGGTAGTCGACGGTCGCGTCCAGCGTGCGGCCCTCGGGCCCGGCGACCCGGACCCGCGTGCCCCCGGCGGTGCCGGCGGTATCGGTGGCGTACGCCGGGAGGCCGAGCGCCCGCTCCACCGCGCCGAGGGCGTCCGGCGCCCCGGCCGCCCCGGGCCCGTCGAACGCGGTGAAGGCCGTGACCGGGCGGCCCCCGAAGCGGGTCAGATACTGCCGCAGGGTGTGCAGATAGAAGTCGGTGTGCTTGTCGGCGCCGTCGTACTGGTTGTCCCAGTCGTCGACGAAGACGCCGCTGTGCACATAGCGCACCCAGGCCCGGCGGCCGTCGTCGCGCGGCTCGATCGTGTAGTCGAGCTGGTTGAGGGACTGTCCCTCGCTCCCGTCCGGGTCCTGGACCCGGTTGCGGTACCGGTGCGGCGGATCCCAGGCGGCCACCTCGGAGCCGAACGGCCCCTCGCCGCCGACCCTCGGCTCGGGCGCGTCCATCGGCCACAGCCAGCCGCCCGTACCGGTGGTGACCGCCTCCCACACCTGCTCGGGCGAGGCGTCCACCTCGAATTCCCGGGCGATCTCGAATTCCTTGGACATGGCGCGGGCTCCTGACCGTACGGGTGTGGCTCGCCCCGAATCTACCGTCCGAGTTCCCCCGAGGGCGCCGGCAGCACCGCACCCCCCTCGGGGACCCGCTCCGCCCCCGGCACCTCCTTCACCACCGGATGCACCGCGACCACGATCCGGTGGTCCCGGCCCCCCTCCGCGTCCGGCGCGTCGTACTTACGGATCAACGCGCTCACCCCCGCCGCCAGTTCCTCCACGAACGCGGCCCGGTCGGCGGCCGACGCGAACCGCACCTGCCCGTCCAGCGCGAAGGTCGCGAGCCGTTTACGGGCCCGCGCGGCGCCGGTGATCAGCGCGCCGACGTCCCGCACCAGCCGGGCGCCCAGCGCCAGCATCCAGCGCGCGGAGAGCTGGTCCCGGAACCGCTCGGGGTCCGGCTGGACGGCGGCCAGTGCCGTGGGCGAGATGACGTACGACGCGGCGGTCGCCCGCATCAGCCGCTCGGTGACATTGCCCTTGCGGCGCTCCCCGGCCAGCTCGACCAGGCCGTGCCGCTCCAGCGCCTTCAGGTGGTAGTTCACCTTCTGCCGGGGCAGTCCGACCCGCCCGGCCAGCATGGTCGCCGACGCCGGGCCGCCCGCCAGCTCGGCCAGCAGCCGGGCCCGCACGGGGTCCAGACTGACGGCGGCGGCCTCGGGGTCCTCGATCACGGTGACGTCCAGCATGTCCCCAGCCTCCCACCGAACACCATTTCCGTCCAGACGGACCAAGTCTTCGGCCAACCCCGGGCGAGCCCCGCAGCCAGCGCTCAGGCGCCCCCCTCCCCACTCCCCGGCACCAACCCCAGCACATGCCGAAACCGCTCCCCCGTGAACCCCTTCACCCCCGGATACGTCCGCACCCTCTCCCAGGCCCGCGAGGCCGGCCCGATCCCCTCCCCCGGCGCCGCGATCGCCACGTCATAGGCGGCGTCGCTCTCCCACTCGGCGTAGTTCAGGACGTGCGTACTGTCGTCCGAGGCATGGAAGTGCGCGGAGATCAACCCCCGATGCCCCGCCGGATCATCGGTGAGCGCCCCCACCACGGTGTCGATCCAGTCCGGCCGGCGCTCGGCGGCCCCGGGCTCGAAGTCGATCCGTACGGTGACGATGAGCCCGGGTACCCGCAGGTCCCCGGCGGCGCGCTCAAGGCTGCGCAGGCGCCGGTAGTGGTGCAGGGTCGGCCGTTCGATGCCGGGGACGGCGGTGTCGATCTCGTCGACGGTCTCCTGGCGGCGGGTCTTGGCGAACCCCTGGTAGGCGGCGACGCTCCGCCACTGGGCGTGATGCAGCAGGGTGCTGCCGTCGTGGCCGAGGTAGACATGGTGGGACAGCAGATCCCGCGCTGGCCACGGCCGGCGTTCCCAGGTGGCGGCGAAGGCGTCCACGGCCAGCCGCTGCCGCTCGGGTGTGCCCAGCCGCCAGGTGCTGAAGAAGGGCGCGCGGACCTCCGGACGCAGCAGGTCGGGAAGGGTGTCGGTACGGCGGGGCACGGCGCCTCCTGGGGAACTGCCGGTCATGGACACCACTCACCCTCAGCCCTCAACCGGACTTCAGGTCAAGCCCCACCGAACCCGGCCCCCTCACGCCCCCTCAGTCTCCCCCTGCTGCCTCCCCGGCCTCCCCATCCGCGCCAGCTGGGTCTGGAACCAGTCGAGGCGGGCCTGCAACAGCGCCGCCTCCGCGACCAGTTCGGGCACGTCGAGCCCCTCGCCCGGCGGCTCCTGCCCGGCCCGCGCCACGGTGACCGCCCGCCCGATGACCGCCCGCCCGGCGATCACCCGCAGTCCGTCACCGGCCAGCCGGGCGTACGCGGCGAGCGAGACGGACGTACGGCCGCGCAGACAGACGGCGCAGGACGGGGCAAGGGCGTACCCAGCCGGGGCGGCCCCAGCCGGCGTCGGCGAGCGCGACGGCGACGGCACCGCAGGCGCAGGGTCCGGCCCGCGCCGTGCGCACCCGCTGGCGGGCGTGCCGGAAACCGCGCTCGAAGCGGATGTAGCGGCCCAGCACGGTGACTTCGAGCAGCAGGGCCGTGCGGTGCTCGGCCGTGCACAGCAGCGCCTCGGCCGTGGCCCGTTCGTGCACGCTGTGGAAGCCGCAGTCGCAGCGGCGGTGCGGTGCCGTGTGGCGCAGGCCGTAGACGCAGGACGCGTCGGCCAGCACTCCGTACGGCCGCGCGGCGCCGAGCGACACGCCGGTGAACCCGGCCCGGGTGCCGTCGTGGGACAGCACCGGGTGGGCGATCTTGTATCCGGTCGGCGGCTCCGCCGGGTGCTCCTCGGGAAGCCGCAGCCTCATCGCGCGGCCGGTACCTCTTCGGCGGCCGTCACTTCCGTGCTCTCCTCGGCGACTTCGCGCGGCGGGTCGCCCGCGACGACGGGCCGTCCTCCGCGCCGGCCGGCCGCTCCTCCGCGACTCCGGTGGCGAGTGCCTTGCCGAGCTTCATGACGCCTCCCATGACCGGGGGTTGATGGTCCGTCCCGGCCATGGTGACCCATGGGACCCCCGGCTGGGCAGAGGGCCTACGGCCGATCCCGCGCAGATGCCGTAGCGCCGCTGATCAATACCTCGTAGAGAATTTAAGTGGAGCTTCACGGTTCGCGGGCCGACACTGCTCGCATGACACTGCCTCCCGCACCACCCTTCGGCCGCGCCCTGTGCGCGATGGTCACGCCCTTCACCGCGTCGGGGGCGCTCGATCTGGACGGGGCGCAGCGGCTGGCCGGCCATCTGCTGGCGCGGGGGTGTGACGGGCTGGTGCTGTCCGGCACCACGGGCGAGTCGCCGACCACCTCGGACGCGGAGAAGGCGGAGCTGGTGCGGGCGGTGCGGGAGGCGGTGGGCGAGGGGGGCACGGTGGTGGCGGGGGTGGGCACGGCCGACACCCGGCACACGGTGGAGCTGGCGCGGGCGGCCGAGAAGGCGGGCGCGGACGGGGTGCTGGTGGTGGCCCCGTACTACAGCAGACCGCCGCAGGACGCGGTGGAGGCGCATGTCCGGGAGGTGGCCGACGGCTGCGGGCTGCCGGTGATGCTGTACGACATCCCGGGCCGCACCGGCACCCGGATCGAGCCGGACACCGTCCTGCGGCTGGCCGAGCACCCGAGGATCGTCGCCGTCAAGGACTGCTCGTACGACTTCCTCGGCGCCCAGAAGGTGCTGGCCCGCACGGAGCTGGCGTACTACGCGGGCTGCGAGGAGCACATCCTCGCCCTGTACGCGGTGGGCGGCGCGGGCTATGTCAGTACGGTCGCCAATGTGATCCCGGAGCGGCTGCGGGCGGTGCTGGACGCGTTCGACGCCGGGGACACCGCGCGGGCGGCCCGGCTCCAGCGGGCGGCGGCGGGCCTGATCGAGTCGATGATGGCGGCGGGCCTGCCCGGCACGGTCACCGCGAAGGCCCTGCTGGGCGATCTCGGGCTGCCCGCGGGCCCGGTCCGCCCGCCGCTGCGGTCGGCACGGCCGGAGCAGGTCGCGGACCTGAGGGACGAGTACGGGGCGGTCACCGCGCAGCCGTGGTGACCGCCCGCCCGCTCACCGCCTCGCGAACACCGGCCGCCAGGTCTGTTCGGGGAAGGTGGCCGTCTCCTCCTGGAAGCCGCTGAGCGGCACGGTCTCGTCGCTGCCGAGGGTGACCGGCACCGGCCGCGGCCGGTACGCCGCCACGTCCGGATCCCGCTCCCGGGCGATGAGTCGCCGACCGTCCCCCCAGGCAAGCAGCTCGGCGCCGCGCACCTCGGTGATCCGCTCGCCGGTGCGGGGATCGACGATCTCGGAGTACGACTCCCGGGGTCCAGCGCTGACGCGCGCACCGGGCCGCCGCTGTGCCCGGGGGATGGAATCGGCCCGGGGCCGTCCGTGCCGCGCGATGCGGTAGGACGGCCCCGGGCCGTGCCGGAGAGCGGTGGCCGTCTCACTCGGCGGCGGTCTCCGCCGCCGCGGCGCCCTCCGTCGTGGTCTCGTCGCCGAAGAGCCGGAAGTGTTCCAGGACGTCCTCGGCCGGGTCGTCGATCTGGCCGATGTGGAGGTTGACCAGGCCGACGTGCTGGCCGTTGTGGGAGTCGGTGTGGGTTTCGTCGGCGTGCGCGGCGCCGCCGGACAGCCAGCCCACCGCGACCGCCGTGACCGCCCCGGTCAGTAAGCGTGCCGTGTTCCTCGTGCGCTGGTTCGTCATTGCTCAGCCCCTCGTCTCGCAACCGCTTTGCAGGTGGTCGGACCCGGGTGAACCCCGCGTCCGCCTGTTCATCGGTCGAACGCCCCGCGAGGTCACGGACGGCGGCCCCTTTTCTGGCGATCGATACGATCGTCGGGGCGGCGCCCCGAGGGGGTACGGGGGCGTGGGAGCGTCAGTTGTGGCTGTGCAGGACGTCGTTGAGACCGCCCCAGTCGGCATTGTTCGGGCGGGCCTCGACGGTGCCGGTGACGGAGTTGCGGCGGAAGAGGATGTTGCTGGCGCCGGAGAGTTCGCGGGCCTTGACGATCTGCCCGTCGGGCAGGGTGACGCGGGTGCCGGAGGTGAGGTAGAGGCCCGCCTCGACCACGCAGTCGTCGCCGAGGGCGATGCCGATGCCGGCCTCGGCGCCGACCAGGGAGCGCTCGCCGATCGCGACCCGCTCCTTGCCGCCGCCGGAGAGCATGCCCATGGTGGACGCGCCGCCGCCGATGTCGGAGCCGTCGCCGACGATGACGCCCTGGGCGATCCGGCCCTCGACCATGGAGGTGCCGAGCGTGCCGGCGTTGAAGTTGACGAAGCCCTCGTGCATGACCGTGGTGCCGGCGGCGAGATGGGCGCCGAGCCGCACCCGGTCGGCGTCGCCGATCCGGACGCCGGAGGGGGCCACGTAGTCCGTCATCCGGGGGAACTTGTCGACGCCGAACACGCTGACGTGCAGGCCGCGGGCGCGGGCGGCGAGCCGTACGGTCTCCAGGGTGTCCACGGCGACCGGGCCCAGCGAGGTCCAGGCGACGTTCGGCAGCAGGCCGAAGATGCCGTCCAGGTTCTGCCCGTTGGGCTTGACCAGGCGGTGCGAGAGCAGATGCAGCCGCAGATAGGCGTCGTGCGTGTCGAGCGGCTTGTCGTCCAGCGAGGAGATGACCGTACGGACCGCGACGATCTCCACATCGCGCACACCGTCCTTGGCGAGCGCGGCGACGGCGTGCTCGCCGAGCAGCTCACGGGTGCGGTCGGCGTCGAGCCGCTCGGTGCCGGCCGGTCCGGGTTCGGCGGACAGCTCGGGCGCGGGGAACCAGGTGTCGAGAACGGTGCCGTCGGCGGCGATCGTGGCGAGCCCGGTGGCCAGGGCACCGGTGGTACGGGATGCAGTCGTGTCGGTCATGAGGGCAACCTAACCGCCCACACCCCACGCCCGCCAACCAGCCCGGGGGCGTCTCATCGGCCGGTCGCCGACCCACGCGGGGGACGTCCCGACCGGCGGGCACCGCCCCACAGGCAGGGCTCCTCAACCGGGGGGCGCCGAGCCACACGGAGCACGTCCCATCCAGCAGGCGCCGACCCACACGCAGGGCGCCTCAACCGGCAGGCGCCAACCCACACGCAGGGCGCCTCAACCGGGGGCGCCACCCAGGACGCCTCAACCGGGGGGGGCGCCGACCAGCCCGGAAGCCGTCCCATACGGCGGGCGCCTCAACTGGCGGGCCCCGACCCACACGCAGGGCGTCCCATCCGGCAGGCGCCGACCCACGCCCGAGCCGTCCCGACCGGCAGGCACCGACCAGCCCGGAAGCCGTCCCGACCGGCGGGCGGCGACCCACCCGCAGGGCGCCTCAACGGGCAGGCGCCGACCCACACCCAGGACGCCTCGACCGGCGGGCGCCAACACGCCCGGAAGCCGTCCCCTACGGCAGGCGCCGACCCACGCGCAGGCAATTCGTCCGGCGGCCGCCGACCAGCCCGGACCTCGTCCCGACCGGCACACGCCGACCCCCACCCAAGGCATCCCGACCGACAGGGCGCCAACCCACACCCAGGTCATCCCGACCGGCACGCACCGACCAGCCCAGAAGCCAACTCACCCCGCGCCCGCAGCGCCCGCCGACGGCCCGATGACCCGCCCCAGCATCTCCCGCGCGTACCCCTCGTCGTAGGGGGTGTCCGTGAGCAGCACCTGAAGGCAGACGCCGTCCATCAGGGCGGCGACCGCGCGGGCGGTCGCCGGGTCCATGCGGGGGGCGAGCACCCCGGTCACCGCGTCCGTCCACTCCGCGGCGACCGGGCGCAGGGCCGGGCGGCGCAGGGCGGCCAGATACAGCTCGTACTCCAGTTCCACCCCGGTCCGCTCCCCCGCGAGCCACGCGCCGAGCACGGCGGCGAGTCCGGCGGCCAGGTCGGTGCCGGGGTCGAGCAGGGAGCGGTGCGCGGCCATCACCGCGGCGAAGCCCTCGTTGCACTGGCGCAGCGCGGCGATCAGCAGCTCGTCCAGGGTCTTGAAGTGGTACGTGGTCGAGCCGAGCGGGACGTCCGCCTCGGCGGCGACCGTGCGGTGGCTCAGCCCGGCGAGGCCCTTGTCGCCCGCGACCCGGATCGCCGCGTCGATGATCCGCTGGCGGCGCCCGGGGTCGTAGCGGCGGGCCATCAGTGCGCGCCGCCGAGGTTGAGCACCACGACCCCGACGATGATCAGCGCGATCCCGGCGGCCTTGGCCAGGGTCATCCCCTCCCCGAGGAACACCGCGCCGATCAGCGCGATGACGGCGGTCCCGGCGCCGGACCAGATCGCGTAGGCGGTGCCCACGGAGATCGTCTTCAGCGTCTGGGCGAGCAGTGTGAACGCCACGAGATACCCGACGGCGGTGATCACCGACGGCCACAGCCTCGTGAACCCATGGCTGTACTTCATGGAGGTGGTCGCGGCGATCTCGGCGGCGATGGCCCCGGCGAGGAGAAGGAAACCCATATGGACGAGCGTACAGATGATATGTACGGGCGTACACAACGAGGGCGATGCGGGAAACACGGCGACGGCCCCCGGCGAAGGAGCACCGGGGGCCGTGCGGCAAAACGGTCGGAAAACGGTCGTACGGGTCGGGTCAGACGTTGAAGCCCAGCGCCCGCAGCTGCTCACGTCCGTCGTCCGTGATCTTGTCCGGGCCCCATGGCGGCATCCACACCCAATTGATGCGCAACTCGCTGACCAGGCCGTCCGTGGCGGACTTGGCCTGGTCCTCGATGACGTCGGTCAGCGGACAGGCCGCGGAGGTCAGGGTCATGTCCACGGTGGCCACGTTCGAGTCGTCGACGTGGATGCCGTAGATCAGGCCGAGGTTGACGACGTCGATGCCCAGCTCGGGGTCCACGACGTCCATCAGGGCCTCGCGGAGTTCCTCCTCCGAGGCCGGCTTCATCTCGATGGTCTCGGTCATGCCGTCTTCCTTTCAGGGGCGTCAGGGGCGTCAGGGGCGCCGGAGGCGTCAGCGGCGGCGGAACCCAGTGCCTGGGCCGTCGCGTCCTTCCACGCCATCCAGCTCAGCAGCGCGCACTTGACCCGGGCCGGGTACTTGGAGACACCGGCGAACGCGACCGCGTCCTCCAGCACCTCCTCCATGGCGTCGTCCGGCTCGATCCTGCCCTTGGACTGCATCAGCTCCAGGAAGGTCTCCTGGATCTTCTGCGCCTCGGCCAGGTCCTTGCCGACCAGCAGTTCGTTCAGCACGGAGGCGCTCGCCTGGCTGATCGAGCAGCCCTGTCCCTCGTAGGAGACGTCCTCGACCGTGCTGCCGGCGTACTTCACCCGCAGGGTGATCTCGTCGCCGCACGTCGGGTTCACATGGTGCACCTCGGCGTCGCCATCCCTGAGACCACGCCCGTGCGGGTGCTTGTAGTGGTCCAGGATGACTTCCTGGTACATCGAGTCCAGCTTCACCGTTTCAGCACGCCCCTCAGCCGAAGAAGTTCCGTACGTGCTCCAGGCCGTCGACCAGAGCGTCGATCTCGGCCGGCGTGGAGTACAGATAGAACGACGCTCGCGTGGTCGCGGGAATTCCGTACCGCAGGCAGACGGGACGGGCGCAGTGGTGGCCGACCCGGACCGCGATGCCCTGTTCGTCCAGTACCTGGCCCACGTCGTGCGGGTGGATGTCGCCGAGGGTGAAGGAGATCGCCGCGCCCCGGTCCTCGGCCGTGGTGGGGCCGATGATCCTGAGGTCGGGGACCTCCAGCAGCCGCTTGACCGCGTACTCGGTCAGCGCGTGCTCATGGGCGAGGACCTTGTCCATGCCGATCGCGTCGAGATAGTCGATCGCCGCGCCCAGCCCGACCGCCTGGGCGATCGGCGGGGTGCCCGCCTCGAACTTGTGCGGCGCGGGCGCGTAGGTCGAGGAGTGCATGGACACCGTCTCGATCATCTCGCCGCCGCCGAGGAACGGGGGCAGGTCCTCCAGCAGCTCCTGGCGGCCCCACAGCACGCCGATGCCGGTCGGGGCGCACATCTTGTGGCCGGTGAAGGCCACGAAGTCGGCCTGGAGGGACTGCACGTCCAGCGGCATGTGCGGCGCGGCCTGCGAGGCGTCGATGCAGACCAGCGCGCCGACCTGCTGCGCCCGGCGCACGATCGCCTCGACCGGGTTGACCGTGCCCAGGATGTTGGAGACCAGCACGAAAGACACGATCTTCGTCTTCTCGGTGATGATCTCGTCGAGGTCGGACAGGTCGAGCCGGCCGTCGTCGGTGAGGCCGAACCACTTCAGCTTCGCGCCCGTGCGCTGCGAGAGCAGCTGCCAGGGGACGATGTTGGAGTGGTGCTCCATCTCCGTGATGACGATCTCGGTGTCCGCGTCCACCCGGTAGGGCTCGTCGGCCCAGCCGAGCATGTTCGCCACCAGGTTCAGCGATTCGGAGGCGTTCTTGGTGAAGATCACCTCGTCCCGGCTGGGGGCGTTGATGAAGTCGGCGACCTTGTCCCGCGCGCCCTCGTACAGCGCCGTGGCCTCTTCGGCGAGCACATGCACACCGCGGTGGACATTGGCGTTGTAGCGCTCGTAGTACTCGCTCAGGGCGTCCAGCACCTGGCGCGGCTTCTGCGAGGTCGCCGCGTTGTCCAGGTACACGAGCTTCTTGCCGTCGTGGACCTGGCGGTCCAGGATCGGGAAGTCCTTGCGGATCGCCTCGGTGTCGAGAAGGCCAAAGAGCCCATGGCCGGGCAGTGTCACGCGGATGCGCCACCCTTCACGTATGCCTCGTAGCCCTCGTTCTCCAGCTTGTCCGCCAGCTCGGGGCCGCCGGACTCGGCGATCCGGCCGCCCGCGAAGACGTGGACGTGGTCGGGCTTGATGTAGCGCAGGATGCGCGTGTAGTGGGTGATCAGCAGGGTGCCGACCTCGCCGCTCTCGCGGACCCGGTTGACGCCCTCGGAGACCACCCGCAGCGCGTCCACGTCGAGGCCGGAGTCGGTCTCGTCGAGGATCGCGATCTTCGGCTTGAGCAGTTCGAGCTGGAGGATCTCGTGGCGCTTCTTCTCGCCGCCGGAGAAGCCCTCGTTGACATTGCGCTCGGCGAAGGCGGGGTCCATGTTGAGGCGCTCCATGGCCTCGCGGACCTCCTTCACCCAGGTGCGCAGCTTGGGGGCCTCGCCGCGGATCGCGGTGGCGGAGGTGCGCAGGAAGTTGGAGACCGAGACGCCGGGGACCTCGACCGGGTACTGCATCGCCAGGAACAGGCCGGCGCGGGCGCGTTCGTCGACGGACATCTCCAGGACGTCCTCGCCGTCGAGCAGCACGCTGCCACTGGTGATCGTGTACTTCGGGTGGCCGGCCAGCGAGTAGGCGAGGGTCGACTTGCCCGAGCCGTTGGGGCCCATGATGGCGTGCGTCTCGCCCTGCTTCACGGTGAGATCGACGCCCTTGAGGATCTCCTTCGTGGCGTTGTCGGCCTCGACGGTGACGTGCAGGTCTCGGATTTCAAGCGTTGCCATGGGTGCCTCAGGACTCCTGGGTGAGGGAGACGAGCACATCGTCCCCTTCGATCTTTACGGGATATACGGGGACGGGGCGGGTGGCGGGCAGGCCGGACGGCTTGCCGGTGCGCAGGTCGAAGGTGGAGCCGTGCAGCCAGCATTCGATGGCGCAGTCCTCCACCTCGCCCTCGGAGAGGGAGACGTTCGCGTGCGAGCAGATGTCGTTGATGGCGAACACCTCGCCCTCGGTGTGCACGAGCGAGACCGGCGTGCCGTCGAGTTCCACCCGCTTGGGGGTGTCCTCCTCCAGCTCGCTCAGCGCGCACGCGCGGACGAAGGTGGTCATGCGACCGCCGCCTCAAGCTCCTGCTCGATGCGGGCGAGGAGGCGCTCCTCGATGTCCGCGATGCCGATCTGCTGGACCAGCTCCGCGAAGAAGCCGCGCACCACCAGGCGGCGGGCGTCCTGCTCCTGGATGCCGCGGGCCATCAGATAGAACAGCTGCTCGTCGTCGAAGCGGCCGGTGGCGGAGGCGTGCCCGGCGCCGACGATCTCACCGGTCTCGATCTCCAGGTTGGGCACGGAGTCGACCCGGGCGCCGTCGGTGAGGACCAGGTTGCGGTTCATCTCGTAGGTGTCGGTGCCCTCGGCCCTGGCCTCGATCAGCACGTCACCGATCCACACCGCGTGGGCGGCCTCACCCTGGAGGGCGCCCTTGTAGACGACGTTGGACTTGCAGTGCGGGACGTTGTGATCGACCAGCAGGCGGTGCTCCTGGTGCTGTCCGGCGTCGGTGAAGTACAGGCCGAACAGCTCGGCCTCGCCGCCGGTGCCCGCGTAGGTGACGCGCGGGTGCAGCCGTACGACGTCGCCGCCGAAGGTGACGATCACGGACTTGAAGGTGGCGTCGCGGCCGATCAGGGCGTTGTGCTGGGCGACGTGCACGCTCTTGTCGTCCCAGTCCTGGACGGAGACCACGGTGAGCTTGGCGCCGTCACCGAGGACGTACTCGACGTTGGCGGCGAGCACCGCGTCGCCGGTGTGGTCGATGACGACCAGCGCCTCGGCGAACGCGCCCAGCTCGACGATCTGGTGGGCGTAGCCGACCCCGCCCTCGCCGTGCACGGTGATCCGGATCGGCTCGGTGAGCCGGGTGTCCTTGGGGACGGTGACGATCCCCGCCTGCTCGAACGCCGAGTACGCCTGGGCGGCGACGCGGTCGACGGGGGTGCCGGCCCGGCCGAGCCGGGCGTCGTCGCGGCCGACGGTCTCGACGGTGACGCCCTCGGGGGCGTCGACGGCGACCTTCACGCCGGTGCCGGTGGCGTCGGCGGTGCCGTCGTGCAGCCCGCGCAGGCGCTCCAGCGGGGTGAACCGCCACTCCTCCTCGCGGCCGTGCGGCACCGGGAAGTCCGCCACGTCGAACGACGGGGGCGCGCTCATGCGCGTGGCGACGGTCGACTCGGCGGCCACCGCGATGGAGCCGGCGGTCGTGGACCCCATCGGAATATTCTGGGCGTCAGCCATGGCTGTCGGTCTGCTCTCTTCCTTACGATTGCGATCTTCGGCCCGCCCCGGGAGGCGGGCCGCCCGCTGCCGGGGCGGGAGGGGCGGCCTCGGCTGCCTAACCGACCGCGCCTTCCATCTGGAGCTCGATCAGCCGGTTCAGCTCCAGGGCGTACTCCATGGGCAGTTCCTTGGCGATCGGCTCGACGAAGCCGCGCACGATCATCGCCATCGCCTCGAACTCGCTCAGACCGCGGCTCATCAGGTAGAAGAGCTGGTCCTCGGAGACCTTGGAGACGGTCGCCTCGTGGCCCATGGACACGTCGTCCTCGCGGACGTCGACGTAGGGGTAGGTGTCGGAGCGGGAGATGGTGTCCACCAGCAGCGCGTCGCACAGCACGTTGGACTTGGCGCCGGAGGCACCCTCGCCGATCTCGATCAGGCCGCGGTAGGACGTACGGCCGCCGCCGCGCGCGACCGACTTCGACACGATGTTGGACGACGTGTTCGGCGCCATGTGGACCATCTTGGCGCCGGCGTCCTGGTGCTGGCCCTCGCCCGCGAAGGCGATGGACAGGGTCTCGCCCTTGGCGTGCTCGCCCATCAGATAGACGGCCGGGTACTTCATGGTCACCTTGGAGCCGATGTTGCCGTCGACCCACTCCATGGTCGCGCCCTCGTAGGCGACGGCACGCTTGGTGACCAGGTTGTAGACGTTGTTCGACCAGTTCTGGATGGTCGTGTAGCGGCAGCGGGCGTTCTTCTTGACGATGATCTCGACGACCGCGCTGTGCAGCGAGTCGGACTTGTAGATCGGGGCCGTACAGCCCTCGACGTAGTGCACATAGGCACCCTCGTCGACGATGATCAGGGTCCGCTCGAACTGGCCCATGTTCTCGGTGTTGATCCGGAAGTACGCCTGGAGCGGGATCTCCACATGGACGCCCGGCGGGACGTAGATGAAGGAGCCGCCGGACCACACCGCGGTGTTCAGCGAGGCGAACTTGTTGTCACCGACCGGGATGACCGTCCCGAAGTACTCCTTGAACAGCTCCGGGTGCTGCTTGAGCGCGGTGTCGGTGTCCAGGAAGATGACGCCCTGCTCCTCCAGGTCCTCGCGGATCTGGTGGTAGACGACCTCCGACTCGTACTGGGCGGCCACACCGGCGACCAGACGCTGCTTCTCCGCCTCCGGGATGCCCAGCCTGTCGTAGGTGTTCTTGATGTCCTCGGGCAGGTCCTCCCAGGACTCCGCCTGCTTCTCCGTGGAGCGCACGAAGTACTTGATGTTGTCGAAGTCGATGCCCGACAGATCCGAGCCCCAGTTCGGCATGGGCTTCTTCTCGAAGAGCCTGAGGCCCTTGAGGCGGAGCTTGGTCATCCACTCCGGCTCGGACTTCTTCCCGGAGATGTCACGGACGACGTCCTCGCTCAGACCGCGCTTCGCCGCGGCACCGGCCACGTCGGAGTCGGCCCAGCCGTATTCGTACGTGCCCAGACCGTCGAGTTCGGGGTGGGCAGTCTCCGTGGGGAGCGTCATGCGGGGTTCCTCCCGGCCGTACTGGTGGATGCGTTGGTATGGGTGGTGGACATCGGGATGAAGGTCGTGCAGACGCCGTCGCCGTGGGCGATGGTGGCCAGCCGCTGGACGTGCGTCCCGAGCAGCTCGGCGAACAGCTCCGTCTCGGCCTCGCACAGCTGCGGGAACCGCTCGGCGACATGGGCGACCGGGCAGTGGTGCTGGCAGAGCTGCTCGCCCTGCTGGGGCTGGGGCGCGCTGCGCGCCGTGGCCGCGTATCCGTCCGCGCTCAGGGCCTTGGCCAGCGCTTCGGTGCGCTCCTCGGGGTCCGCCGCCTCGACCGCTCGGCGGTAGGCGTCGGCGAGGGCGGCGATCCGGGCGCGGGCGAAGGCGGTGACCGCCTCGCTGCCGCCGTGCTGCTCGGCGATCCAGTTCAGCGCGTCGGCCGCCAGCTCGTCGTAGGACTGGTCGAAGGCGTCCCGGCCGCAGTCGGTCAGGGCGAACACCTTGGCGGGCCGCCCGCGCGTACGGGCGCCGTACACCCGCTGCTCGCGGGCCTCCACGACGTCGTCGGCGAGCAGTGCGTCGAGGTGCCGGCGCACGGCCGCCTGGGTCAGGCCCAGCCGGCCGGCCAGCTCGGTCGCGGTCGAGGGGCCGTGTTGCAGGATGGAGCGCGCGACCCGGTTGCGGGTGGACCGCTCACCGGTCGCGAGTTCCTCCTGCGGGGCCTCGCCGACGTTTTTCACAACGCCATTGTTGCGTAATTCCTCCGGGCCTGACAACCCGCGTCCGTACGGGTGAGCGGTGCCCTGCGTCACTTAGGTAAACCTAAGATGACCTGCGGAAACGATCTTTGATCGATCAACGGGGACGCCAAACGGGTGGCGCGCGCCCCGGCCGTCGAGCAGACTGCCGAACCATGTCCGCACCCTCCCCGCCGCCCGCACCCCCTCCCACCGGCCCTCTTGTCACCCGCGACACAGTCTCCGCACAGCTGCGCGCGGCCGGGGTGCTGAGCGGCGAGACCCTCCTCGCGCACTCCTCCCTCAGCTCGCTGGGCTGGGTCAGCGGCGGCGCGGTCGCCGTGGTCCAGGGTCTGCTCGACGCCCTCGGCCCGCGCGGCACGCTGGTGGTCCCGGCCCAGACCGGCGATCTCTCCGACCCGGCGCTCTGGGGCGACCCGCCGGTGCCGCCCGAGTGGTGGGAGACGATCCGCGCGAGCATGCCGCCCTACGACCCCCGGCTCACCCCGACCCGGGCGGTCGGCGTGATCCCGGAGACCGTACGGAACTGGCCCGGCGCCCTGCGCAGCGCCCACCCCCAGACCTCCTTCGCCGCGCTCGGCCCCCGCGCCGCCGCGATCACCGACGGCCACGCCACCGACTGCCGCCTCGGCGAGCACAGCCCGCTGGCCCGCCTGGAGGCGATGGGCGCCCGGGTGCTGCTGCTCGGCGTCGGCTACGACTCCTGCACCAGCTTCCATCTCGCCGAGTACCGCATCCCCGCGCCCCGCGTGCGGGTCGGCCGCCCGGCACCCGGCGGCTGGGAGGAGGTGACAGAGGTCTCCATCACCTCCGACCGCTTCGACGAACTCGGCCACGACTTCGAGCGGGACCGCCCGGTCGTGCGGGGCACGGTGGGCGCCGCCGAGACCCGGCTGTTCCCGGTCGCGGACGCCGTGGCGTACGCCGAGCAGTGGCTGGCCACCCATCGCCCGCGCGAGACGGACGAGGAGCCGCGCGACCTGGGATGAGGGCTCCCCCGCGATGCCGCGGAGGTCCCACCACAGGGGCCTGGGGCCCCGCACGCGCCCCCCGTACCCCCGTACGTCCGGCACCCGCCCGTCCGGGGCGCCCGGCGCGGTACCTAGACTCTGGACCCATGCGAAGTGAGCCGGTGGTCCAGGTCGACGCCTTGGTGAAGCGGTACGGCGGCAGGACCGCGGTGGACCGGCTCGACCTGGTGGCCGCGGCCCCGGTGACCGCCGTGCTCGGTCCCAACGGCGCCGGGAAGACGACCACGGTCGAGATGTGCGAGGGGTACCGCAGGCCGGACTCCGGGAGCGTGCGGGTGCTCGGCCTGGACCCGGTCCGGGACGCGCGGGCGCTGCGCCCCCGGATCGGGGTGATGCTCCAGAGCGGCGGGGTCTACTCCGGCGCCCGCGCGGAGGAGATGCTCCGCCATGTCGCCCGGCTGCACGCGCATCCGCTGGACGTGGACGCCCTGATCGAGCGGCTCGGCCTCGGCTCCTGCGGCCGGACCGCCTACCGCCGGCTCTCCGGCGGCCAGCGGCAGCGGCTCGCCCTCGCGATGGCCGTCGTCGGCCGCCCCGAGCTGGTGTTCCTGGACGAGCCCACCGCCGGACTCGACCCGCAGGCCCGCCGCGCCACCTGGGACCTGGTCCGGGACCTGCGCGCCGACGGCGTCCGCGTGATCCTCACGACCCACCACATGGACGAGGCCGAGCAGCTCGCCGACGATGTCGTCATCCTCGACGCCGGACGGGTCATCGCCCAGGGCACCCCCGAGGAGCTGTGCCGCGGCGGCGCCGAGAACACCCTGCGCTTCACCGGCCGCCCCGGCCTCGACGTCGCCTCGCTGCTCAAGGCGCTCCCCGCGGACAGCGCGGCGGCGGAGCTGACGCCGGGCTCCTACCGGGTCACCGGCAAGGTCGATCCGCAACTGCTGGCGACGGTCACCTCCTGGTGCGCCCAGCACGGCGTGATGCCGGAGGGCATCTCGGTGGAACGGCACACCCTCGAAGACGTCTTCCTGGAACTGACCGGCAAGGAGCTGCGCGGATGACCGCCACGGACACGGGCACGGGTGCGGGCACAGGTACGGGCTCGGGTGCGTACGCCCCCCGGCCCGGCGCCGCCCCGCTCCCGCGCATGATCGCGGCGCAGGCGGTGCTGGAGACCCGGATGCTGCTGCGCAACGGCGAACAACTGCTGCTGACGGTGATCATCCCGACCCTGCTGCTGGTGCTGTTCAGCACGGTCGACGTCGTGGACACCGGCGCGGGCGAGCCCGTCGACTTCCTCGCGCCCGGCATCCTGGCGCTCGCGGTGATGTCGACGGCGTTCACCGGCCAGGCCATCGCGACCGGCTTCGAGCGGCGCTACGGCGTGCTGAAGCGGCTCGCGTCCTCGCCGCTGCCCCGCTGGGGCCTGATGACCGCGAAGACGCTGGCGGTACTGGTCACCGAGGTGCTCCAGGTGCTTCTGGTGACGGTGATCGCGCTCGCGCTTGGCTGGTCGCCGCAGGGCAATGCGGCGGCCGTGATCCTGCTGCTCCTGCTCGGCACGGCCGCGTTCTCCGGGCTCGGGCTGCTGATGGCGGGCACCCTCAAGGCGGAGGCGACGCTCGCCGCCGCGAACCTGGTCTTCCTGCTGCTGCTGGTCGGCGGCGGGGTGATCGTGCCGCTGGACCGCTTCCCGCAGGGCGCGCAGGACGTTCTGGGTCTGCTGCCCATCAGCGCCCTGTCCGACGGGCTGCGGGACGTGCTCCAGGACGGGGCCGGGATGCCCTGGGGGAACCTCGGGATCCTCGCCGTGTGGGCGGTGCTGGGGCTGGCCGCGGCCGGCCGGTTCTTCCGCTGGGAGTAGGGCGTGTCTGACAATTCCCGTCGTCGCCCGGAGGGCGGCGCCGCGGCGTCAGGTGCGTGCTCTCGGCGTGCCGGGCACGAGCCCTCGTACTGGTTGTACGTGGGCTTGTGCCCCGTGCGGCGAGAGTGCGTGCACGGCGTCGCGGGGCAGACGGGAATTGTCGGACACGCCCTGGCGCCCCGCCCCGGACGGGCCCCTCGTGAACGCGTGCACAAGCCGCCTTCTACGATGGCCCCGTGCCAAAGCTGACCCGTGCGGACACCCGAGCCGCCGTGCGCAACCCCCTCGCCTTCATCGCCGCGCGCTGGACGCCCACCCCGCGGACCCTCCAGCGGGCCGCGCTCGCCGCCCTCGTCATGGCCGTCGTCATCGTCGTGACCGGCGGCGCCGTCCGGCTCACCGGCTCCGGCCTCGGCTGCCCGACCTGGCCCAAGTGCACGGACGACTCGCTCACCGCGACCCGGGAGATGGGTCTGCACGGTGTGATCGAGTTCGGCAACCGGCTGCTGACCTATGTGCTGTGCGCCGCCGTCGGCTGGGCGATCATCGCCGCCCGCTCGGTCAAGCCGGGCCGGCCCGATCTGACCCGGCTGGGCTGGACCCAGTTCTGGGTGGTGATGGGCAACGCCGTGCTCGGCGGCATCGTCGTGCTGGTCGGCCTCAACCCGTACACGGTCGCCCTGCACTTCCTGCTGTCCACCGCCCTGATCGCGGTCGCCACCGTGATGTGGCAGCGCACCCGCGAGGGCGAGACGCCGCCGCGTCCGCTGGTCGGCAAGGTGGTGCGGCAGCTGGTGTGGGTCCTGGTGGCCGTGACCGTGCTGCTGATCGCGGTGGGCACGGTCGTCACCGGCGCGGGCCCGCACGCCGGTGACTCCAGCGACGTACCGCGCATGGACGTGCCGTGGGAGGACGTCACCCGGCTGCACTCGGTGCTGGCGTGGATCGTGGTGACCCTGACCTTCGCCCTGTGGTTCGTCCTGAGGGCGGTGGACGCGCCCAAGGGCCCGCTGAACCGCACCCGGGACCTGTTCCTGATCCTGCTCGCGCAGGGTGTGATCGGCTACATCCAGTACTTCACGGACCTTCCCGAGGTCCTGGTGGGCGCGCACATGCTGGGCTCGTGCCTGGTGTGGATCGCCACCCTGCGGGTGCTGCTGGCCCTGCGCGAGCGCCCGGCCGAGGCCGATCTCGCGCAGGTGCCGGTGCCGGGGCCTCAGGCGTACGAGGCGACCAGCGCGTCGATCGCCGGGCCCAGGTAGGCCCGGGTCAGGCCGGCCCGGCGGCCGGTCCAGCCGGGGTCGGGCGCGGGGCGCGGTCCGCCGTAGCGGCGGTGCTCGATGTCCGCGACCACCTCGGCGGGGGCGCCCAGTTCGGGCAGCAGGGCGAGGGCCTCGCGCTTGGAGATCAGCCGGCCGTCCCTGAGGGTCACGGTGGCGCGGGCCAGGGTGATCAGGGCGAGATCGACCCAGATGTCCTGGGTCCACAGCGCGGCCTTGTCCACGTGCGGCCGCCAGAAGTCCCGCTGGTCCCGGACGACGAACTCGGCCAGCTCGCCGTCCGGCACCGGCGGCAGCAGTCCCGCGGGCGGCAGACCGTCCAGGACCCGCCCGAAGCTGTGCAGTTCACGCCGGGTGACCGGGGTGACCGGCCGCCGGAACAGCTGTTCCTGCGCCCAGGTCAGATGGCGGCGCCGGGCGTCCTCGGTGGTC